>CAZILJ010000642.1:0-2366 GCA_964539915.1 uncultured Acidobacteriaceae bacterium
CGGGTTGGGCATCTGTGGGGAAAACTCGCGGAACAAGTTTCCGGCTGCGGCGAATCCAAACCGAAGCGAGGCTCTTTGTCCCGCATGAGTGACATCGTTAAAGCCGGCAGGAAGGTAGGCATTGCCTACAAATCCGCCGGCTGCGGCTCCTACGAAGTTCGATATTGCCGGCATAGGATGTCCGGAGTTCGAGCGATCCACGACGGTGAAGCTGATGGCATGGATGCTTCTTGCGAAAAGGCTGCGGCTGCTGGAAGGGACGTAGCGCGGATCTTCTCGCGTGATCACACCCGTCGCAAATCTCGCAGTCTGAAAGCTGACCCGCTCGGCGAGCGCATCTCCATAGTTTCGTCCAAACGCTTCAGCCCCTTGCCTCCACTCTGAAGGGTACTGAGTCGCACCTTTGCCCGGGGGATTCGCCATGCGCATGCCTGCACGGAAGGCGGGTGCGGTTAAGGCGCTGGGATTGAAATACGTCTCGGTCAAGTAGTAGTGGACCTTATCTTCGAGGTTGATCCCGGCCCTTATCGCCGATGCTCGTAGCGCGACAGGATCAATCTCCGCGGAAGATGGAGGCGGATCAGCTTCCGTTTGACCGAGTACGGTAGAGTCCCTAGATCCTGCAGAAATGGTCTGGGATGAAGGAGCCTCAGGAAGCGGTTTGGCTGCGTCTTGCCCGGAAGCGATAGCTGGAATGATCAACAGAGCGAGCACTGAGATGGTAGTTGCGTTTTTCATATGTTCTCCTAATCGGACAAGATCTGAAGTGCCAATGTGAATGCTTGTCTTCTTCTGTTTCGGTTCCTTACGCGCAGCACCGTGATCAACACTGAAATTACGAACCCTGCGGCCAGAGAGCCCGCGGCAGCAACGGTCTTCGTGTCTGGATGGACTACGGACTGCCCGCGGAGGGCCTGCCAGGTCAGCATCAGAATCAAGCCCAGGTAGGTCACGCCAGCAGACCAAACCAGAGCGAGCCGATCGCTCGTACTCAAAAGAGCAACAAGCCCTTTCCGCCTGGTCAGCAGCCAACCGAGGAGCGGAAAGACCTGCAGGGCGTGCAAGCCCACGAAGTGGGCAACTCTCAGGTCGCCGCCCACAATGCTCCATCCCAAGACCGGGAGACCGGGGCCGCCATCCCTGACTCCGACGCTGTGCGCCCCGACAATGCGGGGACCGTATCCGCCCGCGATTCTAGCCGCTCGCTCAGGCGTAGGAATCACCATGAAAAACGCGGTTGCCATGCCGATCGCCGAGATGAGCAATCCCAGTCGCAAAGACCATGCCAAGGCGCGGTCCGGCATCCGCTGGAGCAGCAGCATGATCGCGAGCAGCAGATTCATCATCCAAACGAGGACAATGAAGGCTCCCATCGTGAACCAAAGAGCGGTATTGAGTGTCGTGGTCTGATTAAAGTGGCTGGTTGTCCCGCGCGCCGCCTGCGTGAGAATGACTGCCATCTCTACGATCAAGCTGGCGGTTGTGACATTGGCCAACAGACGAACCAGACGAGGCCGATTCTCGACAAACCTGAGCATCCAGACGAAAGTGAAGCAATAAATACTGACCGAGATAGCAAACTTGGCTGGTTTGAGCCAGGCGGGGGTTCCCGTGATGACGCGATGGTCAACGAAAATGCCCAATAGGGTAGCGACGAACGTGATCAGCATGGTTACAGCCATGATGGTCAACGCTGGGTTGACGGCAAATGCGGAACGCAGCAAGCGCCACAATCTTCTTCTTTGTGGGCTCCGAACTTGACCTTGGCCGGTGAATGATTTCATGTCCTCGCTCCTTTCTCTCTGCACTAAGCGGCACTCTGAACAGGTTTTTGGGCCGATGTCGGCCATGTCGCTCGTGTGGAGCGAACGACGAGGTAGAACAGGAAGCCTGCGGGTCCCAGCATCAGCGTCAGGACAAATACCGGCGCCATCAGCCAAGAACTGGTCCGACGTTCTTGGCTGTCGAGATAAATCCAACGGCCAACGAACACGTCAAAGGCGAGAAAGTGAGCCCATGCGATGGTTGCGCCGGCGGGCGAACCCAGGAGCGCCTCAACGCCAGGGAGCGTCGGTCGCGAAACGGCAGGCCAAATCGCGCCCAGTCGCGGAAGCACGAGCCCGGCATACAAGATGGCGGGCGCAGCGCTCACCAAGGGGGATCGAATGAACCGCGCAGTCCACCGCCAGCGCGGCAGGAGAATCATCAAGGCCCAGATTGGCAGGACCAACAGATTACTGGCTCGGAAAAGCAAATCCATATATCCCCTCACGGACGTTTGAGGCTCAATCGAGAGCCAGCAGGTCGGCGCTTTGCGCATGTTGCGCATGTCCACATTTTATGATTCAGATGTTGCGCATGTCAAC
>CAZILJ010000643.1:0-2614 GCA_964539915.1 uncultured Acidobacteriaceae bacterium
AGCACCGCTTTACCCTTGGGAGCACTTCCTACCACCACGATGTCGACAAGAACTCCATGCGGCGATTCGGCGGTGTCTCCTCCGGCCAGCGTAACGCCGAATTTTTTTGCGAGGCTGATCAGGCCCCGCGCGAACCGTCCAACCCAGGATTGCGGCAAGTCCTGAGGTAAAGCGAGAGACAGAAACGCTGCGACCGGCTCACCGCCCATGGCGGCAATATCACTCAGCCCGCGCGTCAGACAACGGTGTCCCACCGTTTCAGGCGGGTGCCAGTCGCGCCGGAAGTGGATTCCTTCCAGAGTGAAGTCGGTGGTGACCAGAGATTCTTGTCCCGGCACCCGGCCAAGCACGGCGCAGTCGTCTCCAATTCCAGTGATGACGGAGCGGTTCGAGCCACGAGCCCGCCCACCAGTCGAAGACTTCGCCATGCGGCGAATCTGGGCAATCAAAGCTTTTTCGGGTAGCGGCACGGCGCAATACTATACCGCCTCAAATCAGATGGAACAACGAGGACCCAGATGCACGAGATTCTCACAACCGCGTGAATCCCTGCCGCCCCAACCTCACGGAAAATCGTCCTCGAATCGCCCTTGGTCCGAATGGCCCGGATTTCCTACTTTCCTCGCCAAAAGGCAGTACTACAGGTGTGTCCTTAGGTAGGGCAGATTACCCGCCTTCGGTAACCGATGGTGGCCTTGTGCAGCGTTGACAGGGGGAACCTGGTTTGTTAACGTTAGGCAGTCATTCAGAAAACCTCTGGCCGAGCTAAGTTCTGCAAGTGGTAGGAATTGCAGACGAACCCAGAGCTTTTTAGTCGGCGCAGTTCCGGTAGGTAAAAGGGCGCAAGGGGTTTCCAGACCCAGATGTAGCGCAGCCCGAAAAAGTTAGGTATATCCGACCAAGCTTTCTGCAACGAATAACGAGGCTCAGTACCCGGTTGGATGCTGCAAAAACTTTAGAGGAACGATTTGCAAAAACGCTTTTACATTTTGTTCGTGGCCCGCGGGGACGACGGCCAATTGCGCAAGATCTCTATCCCCGTGCACTACCTTTACGTCTTCGTCGTGGGAGCCGCGATTGGATTCCTGAGCCTGACCGGTATCGCCAGCTCGTACACTCGCATGCTGTTGAAGGTTTCCCGCTATAACCAATTGCGGACTGAGAAGGACCAGCTCAAAAACAACTATTCCCGCCTCGAGCAGGTTGCCAAAGAACGTGACGTTCAGGTTGCATCGCTCGGTTCGATCGCCGGAGAAGTGTCGGCTCTCTACGGGTTGAAGGCGCAGCCAACGATGGTAACGGCCACTGCAGAACAGATTCAGGATGCGGATGTAAGTTCCTCGCTCGACCAGTTGCATGCCTTGCGCACGTCGGCCTTGACTGGCGCAACCATGGTCGGCCTTACGATGGGCTTGACCCGCAACGCCACGACCGCCGACTGGTTCAAGGCAAACTCTGCCCCCAATCTCTGGCCGGTGGATGGCCAGGTCACAGGCAGCTTCGGGGAGCGCATCGATCCGTTCAACGGTGAAGGCGCGTTCCACAGCGGAGTTGATATTGGCAGCCACTACGGCGCCCAGATTATTGCACCCGCCGACGGAGTCGTGACCTTCAGCGATGTCATGGGCGGCTACGGCAAGGCCATCATGATTGATCACGGAAACGGGATCAGCACCCGCTACGGACACCTTTCCGGTTACGCAGTGACGGCTGGCCAGCGGGTACACCGCGGGGACGTCATCGGCTATGTTGGCGAGAGCGGACGATCCACCGGTCCCCATCTTCACTATGAAGTCCGCATCAACGATACCCCAGTAAATCCTTACAAGTATCTCCGTATTACAGTCGCCCACAACGGCGGCTTCTCCACGGGAAGCTAGAAAGAATCCCTGCCATCGTTCAGCTTCTTTAGCGGCTTTAGTCCCCCCTGCTCCCCGCCGTGGCACCGCCACGTTACCAGGGTAATGGAGCGGGTCAAACAGTGTGCAAAATCACGGTGCTCGTGGCGCTAACATGTTAGAGCCTCTCCCATTTCCGTCGATCTAGAGCGGCGGACAAACGACTTCATGGAAAGTCCCGAGACAAAGCGGTTTGGCCGGTACGAGGTAGTGGATGAACTAGGCCGCGGAGCCATGGGCGTGGTGTACAAAGCTCGAGATCCGCAAATCGAGCGTTTCGTCGCCGTGAAAACCGTCTCCATGTGGGGGCAGGAGCCCGACGAGAAAACGGAATTTCGCATGCGCTTCCTGAATGAGGCGCAGGCGGCGGGTCGCTTGCACCACGCCGGGATCGTTGCAATTTTCGACGTCGGAGAGAATCCTGAAAACCAGGATCCCTATATTGTTCTGGAGTACGTTGCCGGCGAGTCCCTCAACCGGCTGCTGGCCCGCGAGAAGAAGCTTCCCCTGGCGAAGGCCTTGCAACTTGCGGAAGAGATTGCCGGGGCCCTCGACTATGCTCACGCGCAAGGTGTAGTCCATCGCGACATCAAGCCCGGAAATATTCTTGTGACTGAGGGCGGCCATGCCAAAATTGCGGACTTCGGCATAGCGAAGCTCAATCTGGCTCACTTCACACTGCCAGGTCGAGTCATGGGAACTCCGGCCTACATGGC
>CAZILJ010000644.1:0-1849 GCA_964539915.1 uncultured Acidobacteriaceae bacterium
CACATCGCTTATGACCTCATGGACGATGCCGTCGCGAACGCGCGCCGTTACTACGAGCGTTTCCAGGGCAAGCGAACTTCAATTCAGCTGTGGCATCGGATCTGCAGCGTCGCCAAGCGCCTGTCAAAAGCGCAGGCGGCCGGAAACCGGGAGATGTTTGAAGGATCCCTTCTTGACCTCGAAATCATTTCGCTCTATTACAGCGCCAAGCCCGAGGCCGAGCAGAATGCCATTGTGGAGCAGATCCTCAGCAGGTTGAGCGACCAGTCACGAAAGATCGCCTACTGGCGCCTGGCCGGACATAGCTGGGAACAAATCGCCGAATGGTTAGGCTCCAACCACATGACCGTGCGCCGCGTTTTGCAAAGAGAAATCAATGGACTTCTTTTCCCCCGGTCTGGTAGCGGTAAGGAAGAGAAAAAAGGAAAAAGCGATTACCAAGAGAATCAATCCTGAGCAGTGGTTTCTGGAGCAACTGGAAGCCCACACCCGGAAGCGGGCGACGAACGAGAAGACCGCCGACTGCTGTTCCGAGTCGTTTCTTCAGTCTTATGCCGCCAATCCGGGGTCCCTTTCGCTTTCCGACCCACGTGTCGAGCACGTGAATTCGTGCAACTACTGCATGCCGCGCCTCCTGCGATTGCGTGAATCGCGGAAAGCCGCGCGTGCCTTTCACGAGCGTATCGCCCGGGTGACCGCCCTGGCGGTAGCCTGCCTTGTCGGCGGCTTCTTGGCTGCAACCTATTGGGACCGCGCACACTCGACTCCGTCCAGTGAATCGGAATCGCTATCTGCTCATTCCTCTGTTAACCCGATCGAGCGCACGCTCGATCTCACCAACTACGCTACCACTCGCGGCGTGGGAGACGAGCCCGCGAAGCCGCCGCTGGTCTTGCCCACTGCCATGCTGCACGTGCATATCATCCTTCCGCCGTTCAGCGAAGGGGGTAACTACCGCATCCTGGTCGCCCACGATCGCGAGGGAAAGACAGCGCTGGTCCGCGCCAACGGGACTGCAGTTGCCAAGGGCTACACCGCCAATCTCGATGTCTCGTTCGATCTGAGAGGCGTTAAGCCAGGCAACTATCTTTTGTTGACCGAACTCGATGGACAATACGATTACTATTCCTATCCTTTGAAGGTGGAGTGATCCCGCAGCACGTCAGGCGTCGGCCATCCCGTGCTTGCCGATTGCAGCTTGATCAAACTTGTCTACCAGATTGGCCCAATACTTCAATCGATTCTGGCAGCGAGAGCAGATGGTCAGGTGTTTGGTTCGATTCATCAGAAAGAAGCTGCGCATATCAAACGCGAAGGCCCTAAACTCGTCCTCCGTGTAGCATGCAAAGTCCGTCTCGCTGAACTGCACAGGCGCGACACTGGTAGCCATCAGGTTCACTTTGCGTTTTGCCACCATGTCGTCGAACTCGATATGACGCATGGGTGCCCTGGTCCAGAGGGTGTCGTCCAATGCCCAGAGATCCTCGAGCCGGACGCTCGCGTTCAAGGCAAGGTACTTGATCGCGTCGTCGCGGTCGTGAAACGCCCTTCCATGATCGGCCAGGGAAGCGCGCGCGATTCGCGCCAGGCCAAGAAGTTCTCCATCGTCATACATATCCGCATGCTGGCGGAAACACACGAATTCCAGCCGTGCGCGATGAGTGAATTCTTCGTCGTTCGCAGCCAGGGCCGCCACTTCGGATGTGAGCGCCGGCATGTCAATCGATGTCCCCGGTTCAGAATCCCAGGCCGGGTGCTCCGTGGTAAACATGCAAGGATCGAAAACATCAAGAAGCGAATCTTTGCGGTCATCCGGACCCCGGAAGCGGTTCATTAAGTCCAGGAACCA
>CAZILJ010000645.1:0-2270 GCA_964539915.1 uncultured Acidobacteriaceae bacterium
TCAGACTCCATTTGGTCAGAATGATGGACCAGGAAATCAGGCTGAACGCCAGCAGCGCAAGCAACACCAGCTTGGCCACTGCGCCACTATTGGAGATCATGTCGACGATTTCGCCGCCGACGAATATTGCCAGCAAGGGGAAGAAATGCATCTTTTTTTGGAAAATACCTCCTGCGATTATAGATGAATTAGCAGACGCGGCTTGCTGAGCGTACCCGATCTGCCAATGAAATTATTGGCGGCGGCACATTCGCCTCACTGGCTCGAGCGCGAATCGCCGTTGGTCATCGTGAGCTGCGTCCCCTCAGAAGAGGTGGCACCGTGGGCCGCGATCATGGTTCGCAGCCGGTCGCTCAAAGCCCCCGAGGCCCGTTTGCTGTTCCGTGCCAACCCCGCAACTTGTGGCCACAGCCAGGGCCGCAAAGCCAGGAACCATCCAAATCGCTTCTCGAGAAACTGTCCGTTGGCATCAACGAAGCGCTCGGTGGACGGGAAGCTGAAATCGTACTCGTCGGAAATTACCTTCACCACCGCGAATGCGGTTCCTCGAGCTTCCGCCGCGCGCGCCACCGCAGCAGCTTCCATGTCGACGGCCTCGGCTCCATACGAATCCCGGAGCTTCGCCTTCTGCTCCGGGCTCGCCACCGATTCGAAACTCAGTAATACGCCCTCACCTTCATTGAGGTTCACGCTGCTGCCGTCGCCCGCATTTACAAGCCGTCGCGGAAGCAGGATGTCGCCTACTTTCAGCCCGGAATGGGTAGCGCCGGCAAAGCCTACCGAATAGATCAGGCGGGGAGCGTAAATCGCGATCACCGCCTCCGCGGCTCGTCGCGCCGCCCCTGCTCCAATCCCCCCGCAAATCAGCACGACATCATCCTTCTCGAAAAACCGAAAGCGCCGCCCGTCTATTTCCCTATCAGTCGTGCGCCATTCCCTAATCAGAGGACGCACTTCGCGCTCCAGCGCAGCCACAATGGCGACTCTAGACATATCCGTTGGCTTGGAACCACTCGACGGCCCGTCGCAATGCTGCTTCGACCGGCACAATCTTCCAACCCAGTTCGCGCTCGGCTTTCGCGCAGCTGGCAAACATTTTTTTCTTGCCCATCCGCACGGAGTCGACCGTGGCACGAGGCTCGCGGTGCAGCAAACGCCCGGTGATCGCTTCATCTACGATCCCGGTCGCGAACGCGAAAACATAAGGCAACTTCACCTTCGGAGACGGCAGCCCGCTGATCTCTCCGAGTTTGTCGAGAATTTGCTTCAGGGTAAGATTCTCTCCGCCCAAAATGTAGCGCTCGCCGGGCCTGCCTTTTTCCAAGGCGACCACGTGCCCCAGCGCGCATTCCCTGACGTCGACCAGATTCAATCCGGTTTCCACATAGGCCGGAAATCTGCGCTTGAGAAAATCGACGACGATGCGCCCAGTCGGCGTGGGCTTCACATCCTGCTCCCCAACCGGCGTTGTCGGATTCACCACCACCACCTGCATCCCGCTACCTCCGGCCTCCATCGCCAACTGTTCGGCCAGGAACTTGGAACGTTTGTAGGGACCAATCATGTCGGCGAGCGAAACTGGAGAATCCTCGTCGGCAGGATGTCCATTGCCGGTGAATCCCACGGTCGCAACGCTCGAGGTATAGACCACCCTACGAACGCCATGCTTGCGCGCCGCATCCAGAATCGCCTTCGTCCCATCCACGTTCGAGCGATACATCTCTGCCGGATCGCGCACCCAGAGCCGGTAGTCCGCCGCGACATGAAAAACCGTGTCGCAACCCGACATGCCTTTTTCGAGCGAACTGGAGTCACGGAGATCCCCGGTCGCAGTCTCCGCCTGGATTCCTTCAAGATTGCGCAGATTACTTGTGGACCGAACCAACAACCGCAGATCCGCGCCTTGTTCTCCGAGAACGCGGGCGACGTGAGATCCTAGAAATCCAGTTGCGCCGGTAACAAAAGCTTTCATATTTCAGCAATTGGCATTTAGCCCTTTAGAGTGCAGGTAGAAAACGCTGCGCAAGACATCTGACGTGACTGGCCAAGTGCTAATTGCTGTTCTTTTCCATCACCTTCGCATAGGTCGTCAGAGAGAGCAGCGGGAAGTAATCCCGGTAGAGGTGATACATCAGATAGAACACGCGCGGAAATCCGGTGCCCGTGAACAACGGCTCGTCCCATGACCCATTCTTTTTCTGCGTTCGCAGCAAGTAAGCCACGCCGCGCGCCACCGAGTCACTGCGAATGTCGCCGGCGGCCAGCAGGCC
>CAZILJ010000646.1:0-6595 GCA_964539915.1 uncultured Acidobacteriaceae bacterium
GGCGCCGGGCACTTCGTCAAGATGGTTCATAACGGAATCGAGTACGGGGTGATGGCCGCATACGCGGAGGGGCTGGGCATCCTGCGCGGTGCGAACGTCGGCCAGCAGGCAGGCGGCGCAGTTGATGCGGAGACCACTCCTTTGCGCGATCCCGAGCAATACCAATATGACCTGAACCTGCGGGACATCGCGGAGGTGTGGCGCCGCGGAAGTGTGATCGCCTCGTGGTTGCTGGATCTGACTGCCATTGCTCTGTTGCAGGACCCAAGCCTGGCGAAATTCGCCGGCCGCGTTTCTGACTCCGGAGAAGGACGCTGGACCATCAAAGCTGCGATCGACGAAGCGGTGCCGGCGCCAGTTCTGACCAGCGCACTGTATGAACGCTTCAGCTCGCGAGGCGAAGCCGACTTCGCCAACAAGATCCTGTCCGCCATGCGCTATCAATTCGGCGGACACCTCGAGAAATCCGACGACAAATCCAAGGTGGCGTAAGGGGATGACTGTGATCAATTCCCACTCCGATGCACTGGTTTTCTTTGGCGCCACTGGCGACCTGGCCTACAAGAAGATTTTCCCGGCGCTGCAGGCATTGTTGAAGCGCGGACACCTTGATGTGCCGGTTGTGGGCGTCGCCAAAGCCGGCTGGAACCTCGAACAATTCAAGGCCCGCGCCCTCGACAGTCTCGAAAAACACGGAGGAGTCGATTCCGCCGCCTTCGAGAAGCTCTCTACCTTGCTCCGCTATGTGGACGGAGACTACAACGATGCCGCCACATTTCAGGCGCTCGGCAACGCACTCCAAGGAGCGCAGCGACCGGCCCACTACCTCGCAATTCCGCCTAACATGTTCGAAACCGTGCTCGAAAAACTTGAGTCCCGCGGCTGCACGAGCGAGGCGCGGATCATCGTCGAAAAGCCGTTCGGGCACGACCTGGCCTCCGCCCAACATCTCAATAAGGTCCTTCTGCGAAAGTTCGATGAGTCGGCAATTTTCCGCATCGACCATTACCTGGGAAAGCTGCCGGTGAACAACATTGTCGTCTTCCGTTTCGCGAACGCTTTCATGGAAGCGTTCTGGAACCGAAACTATATCGAGAGCGTGCAAATCACCATGGCCGAGGATTTCGGCGTCCAGGGCCGCGGCGCTTTCTACGATCAGACGGGTACGATCCGCGACGTCGTCCAGAATCACATGTTCCAGATGCTCTGCAATCTGGCCATGGAGGCTCCCGTAAGAACGGACAGCGAGTCCATTCGTGACGAGAAAGTTAAGGTGCTGAAGGCAATTCCGGCGCTGGAAGAAAAAAACCTGGTTCGCGGGCAATTTCGCGGCTATCTGGACGAAAAGGGTGTGGCGCCGGACTCGAAGGTAGAAACCTTCGCCGCGCTTCGACTGGAGGTCAACTCCTGGCGCTGGCAGGGAGTCCCGTTCTATATCCGTGCGGGCAAGAATCTGCCTGTCACCAGCACGGAAATCGTCTGCCGGGTGAAAAGGCCTCCCACCATAATCCCGAGAGAGTTTCTACGCTCAAATTATCTGCGTTTTCGCATCAGCCCGGACGTAGCCATTGCCATGGGCATGACGGTGATGGCTCCGGGTGAGAAATTGGTTGGTGAGGCGGCGGAGATGATCGCAAGCGAGCATCCGAGTCCGGAGGGAATGGACGCGTACGAACGAGTGCTGGGAGATGCCATGGCCGGAGATGCCACCCTGTTTGCACGCGAAGACTACGTGGAAGAAGCCTGGCGAATCGTCGATCCGATTCTAAAGCAGGCAATCCCGCTTTATTCTTACGAGCAAAAAACCTGGGGACCGACCGAGGTTGAGGGCGTCACACCGCCCGGAGGCTGGCAGAATCCGGTCGTTGGAAACGAGACGCCGATTACGACCGGGCAAGCTGCCTGAGGAAAGCGCTCTTCTGGTTTTCGGGATGCGGAGAATCTGAGATGAAGCTTGAAGTCTTTGCCGACGATGAGGCAACCGCCCTAGCGGCCGCGCAGCAGATTGCCGCGGAGGCCAGCGCCGCGGTCGCGGCACGCGGTTCCTTCGTAATGGCCGTCAGCGGCGGCCGAACTCCCTGGATCATGCTGCGCGCGCTTGCCAAGGAAGATCTGCCTTGGAAGAACATGCACATCGTTCAAGTGGACGAGCGCGTGGCCCCGGCCGGGCACCCGGATCGCAATCTCACGCATCTTCGAGAAAGCTTGCTGAGCTCGCCGATTCTCCCGGAGCAGATCCACGCCATGCCCGTCGAATCGGCAAACCTGGAAGATGCAACTCGGCAGTATGACACGGTTCTCCGCGACATCGCTGGTTCGCCGCCCACGCTCGACTTGGTCCATTTAGGTCTTGGGCCGGACGGGCATACTGCCTCTCTGGTCCCGGGAGACCCAGTACTCAATGTCACCGATACGGACGCGGCCCTGACCGGCATTTACCAGGGAAGGCGCCGCATGACGTTGACCTATCCGGCCATCAATCGCGCCCGGAAAATCCTGTGGCTGGTGACGGGTAGTGAGAAAGTGGGCACGCTGATCCGCCTGCAAAAAGGGGATCCCTCGATCCCGGCCGGACGCGTGAGCCAGGATCGGGCGGTGGTCTTTGCGGATCGTGCGGCCGCGTCGGAGTTGGCGGTCTAAACAGTTGTAGCGGGCTTTGGCAGGTGACGAACGGCTGACATGGTCGAGTAACCGACGCCTGCCCGCCATCCCCCCGACACTTAGGATCAAGTAATTGATCCGGCGCGGATTACCTGCCAATTGCTTTTCACCGGAGACTTGGAGCAACCAGTGCAGAGCAGGATAAAGGGCTGGGGGGGATGCTCGGGAGCGTTCGGTGGGGGTCGGTTCGCGACTGCGATAGGCGGCAGGCGGAGTTATCTGATAGAGGCAACATGAGCGATTCAACAGACCTACCGGCTCCCGGCGCGGCTGCGGCTCCCGCGGCGACCCCGTCCACGAATCGCCCAACGTGGGAGCAAGTTGAGGGCAGTCCGCTACCGCTTGGCGCCACATGGATCGAAGCGGAACAGGCATACAACTTCGCCATTCAAGCGGAACATGCCGATAGCGTAACTTTGCTGCTCTATTCCTCCGCTGATTTGACAACCCCCCTTCTGGCCTTCCGCTTCGATTTTCTGCACAACAAATCCGGGAGGATCTGGCACTGCAGGATACCCACTGCGAAGCTAAGCGGGGCTCGCTACTACGCTTACTCAGTCTCGGGAGAGAGCATTCCTCAACTGCACAGCTTCGATCCGCAGAAAGTGCTTCTCGACCCCTATGCGAAATGTATTTTCTTTCCCCCTGGGTTTGATCGTGAGCTGGCGATGCGCGAGGGCCCCAACGCTGGCCGCGCGCCCTTGGGAGTGTTAATGAACCAGCGCGGCAGGTTTGACTGGACCGGAGACCGGTCTACCTATCACGAGTCGGATGCGATTATCTACGAACTGCACGTAAAGGGCTTTACGCAGAACCCCAATTCCGGCGTCGATCCCTCGCGCGCCGGAACGTACGCAGGACTGGTGGACAAGATCCCATATCTGAAGGAACTGGGGATAACGGTCGTCGATCTGATGCCAATTTTTCAGCGCGATCCCCAGCAGGGCGATTACTGGGGCTATATGCCGCTGAACTTCTTCGCACCTCACGCGCAATACGCCAGTAACCGCGACGACGACGAGCAACATCTCGAATTTAAGAACCTGGTGAAGGCTTTTCATCAGGCTGGAATCGGGGTGACCCTGGATGTTGTTTACAACCACACCTGCGAGGGCGATCACCGGGGGCCGATTTACAGCTACAAGGGCTTAGACGCCGCGGGTTACTACATGCTGTCGTCCGATCCGGCGAATCCTTACGCCAATTACTCAGGAACGGGGAACACGCTCAATTTCGGCGAGGGACACGTGCGCCAAATGGTGATGGACAGCTTGCGTTATTGGAAAAAGGAAATGCACGTCGACGGATTCCGTTTCGATCTGGCGTCGGTCTTCAGCCGCAACGCAGACGGGTCCCTCAATTGGGGAGACGCGCCTATCTTCAGCGAGATCGCCGCCGATCCGGACTTGGGGCGGCTCCGTTTGATCGCTGAGCCGTGGGACACCGCCGCATATCAACTCGGCCGCGGATTTCCGGGTATGACTTGGCTTCAGTGGAACGGGCGTTTTCGCGATGACATCCGGCGTTTCGTTAAGAGCGATCCGGGGATGGTTCCGGACCTGATGCGTCGCATCTATGGCAGCGATGATTTCTTTCCCGACACCCGGGAGGAAGCTTATCATTCCTACCAGAGCGTGAATTACGTAACTTCTCACGATGGCTTCACTCTGTACGATCTCGTCGCTTATGATCACAAGCGCAACTGGGCAAATGGCAATAACAACCAGGACGGTACCGACGAAAACTACAGTTGGAACTGCGGTTCCGAAGGGGACGAAGGGGCGCCGGCGGCGGTGCTGGGGCTTCGCCGGAGGCAGGTCAAAAATTTCTTCTGCCTTCTGATGCTCTCGAACGGAACCCCGATGTTCCGGGCCGGAGACGAATTCCTTAACACGCAGTTCGGCAATAACAACCCTTACAACCAAGACAACCAAACGGGATGGCTGGACTGGAGCCAGTTCCGGACCAATCAGGACATTTTCCGTTTCTTCAAAGGCATGATCGCGTTTCGGAAGGCGCATCCCTCGCTGAGCCGCAGCCGGTTCTGGCGGGAAGATATTTCATGGTACGGAACCAGTCAGGCGGTCGACCTCTCCTACGACTCTCGCAGCGTGGCCTTCTGCCTGCACGGAGCCTCGCAAGTCGACGATGACATTTACGTAATGATCAACGCTTACTGGGAGGAACTGGAGTTCCAGGTCCAAGAGGGCACAGCCGGGGAATGGAAAAGAATCGCGGACACGGCTTTGCCCAGTCCCGATGACTTCTCCGACCAACCGTCCTCTCTCGAGCGATTGAAATACGTAGTGGGACCGAGGTCGATTGTTGTGCTACTTCGGCCGAAAAAGAGCAACAAGAAAACATAAACCCAAAGGGTGATCATCGTCGGCGGAGGATTCGGAGGTTCGTGCGCGGCGCAGGCGCTGAAGTCTGCACCCGTCGATGTAACCCTGATCGACCGGCACAACTACCACCTTTTTCAGCCTCTGCCGTATCAAGTCGACACCGGTTCGCTGTCGCCCGGCGAGATTCGCGGCCCCGCTGCGTAGCGTCTGGAGTCGGCAGAAAAACACGCGTGTCTTGCTGGCCGATGTGCAGGATGTCGATCCTGTAGCCAAGCGCGTGCCGCTCGCAGATGGGGCCAGTCTCGAATACGACTCCTTCTCGCCTCGGGTTCACAAGCAATTACTACGGCAACCATGCCTGGCGGCATTGGACTCCCGGCCTGAAGAGTGTGGAGGAAGCGACCAACATCCGTCACAAGATTCTGTATGCATTTGAAGTTACAGAACGGGCTCCCACCCGGCTCTGCGACGCGACTGGCTCAGGTTCGTCATCGTGGGAGCAGGCGCCACCGGCGTAGAACTAGCTAACTAAGCTAGCGGGAGCCGTCGGCGAAATCGAGCGCCAGACACCCAAGAACGACTTCCGACCATTCACCCGCAAGAGGCGCAGATCATTCTGCTGGACGGCGCCCCGCGACTTCGCTTGCCTCGGTCGGCGGAGCACGTTTTTCCTTCCGCCCCGTTTTGAGTTGTGGCATGATTTCTCGGAGAGGTGTCTCGTGAAAAAAAGACTGTGCTTTGTGTTTGCGATATTGATGGCCGTTCCCTGTGCTCTACTCGGGCAGGAGAAGTCACAAGCGCAAGCCGCTCCGCCAACGAACCCGATTACTGTGAGCGAAAAAGGTCTCTACTCGTTTGTGAGCAACGCCGTCATCGGTGCGGCGCAAAAAATGCCGGAAGAAAGCTACTCCTTCAAACCGGCGCCGGAGGTTCGAAGTTTTGGCCAGATCGTTGGCCATGTGGCCGACGCTTCCTACATGTTCTGCTCGCAAACCCTCGGCGAAGGCAACCCAACCAAGGGCATCGAAAAAACAAAGACCTCGAAGGCCGATCTTGTTGCGGCGCTTAAGGACGCCGTTGCGTACTGCAATAAGGCATTCGACAGCATGACTGATGCAAAAGGCAGCCAGATGGTGAGATTCTTGAACTTCGACATAGCGAAGCTCACGTTGTTTTCGCTCAATACGGCGCACACTGATGAGCACTATGGGAACATGGTGACTTACTTGCGAATCAAGGGGATTGTGCCGCCAACTAGTGAAAACCCACCGGGACAATCGCCGAAGTGAAGCGCTCACGCACTTAACTCCCGATCGTCGGCAAACCACAGGTAATTCGGTTCCTTTCGGGTTGCCCGTGACTCAGAGCAATTCCATGAGGCTGTGTTCACTCCGCCGAAAGATTCATCGTCGGCCTTCACGCCATCGGCTTCCCGGGAGACACAACGCAACAGGCTGCAGAAGACTTCTATCCGGGATATGCTGCGAGCCCGGAGCGCCACGTCAGAGTGTTCAAGAACGGCCGCAGTCAGGCCATCCGTCTGCCCCGAGAGTTCAGGTTCACGGGCGATCGCGTCCTGGTGCGGCGTG
>CAZILJ010000647.1:0-5828 GCA_964539915.1 uncultured Acidobacteriaceae bacterium
GAAACGGTCGAGATTGTGCTTGATCGCGAAGACCAGCAGCCCTACGACGCCATAGGTGCCGCGGTCCACCGTTCCGGCTGGACGCAACAAGTCAGCGAATGAGATTTTCATAAAACTCTGGTGTTGAGCGAAAGAAAGCTGAAATCTCTCAGCGCATTGCCCGTTATCTTTTGTTCCTGTCGTTACAGAAATTGCAGCATATACGATATCGTGTCAAGCGTTTTTCTGCGGAAGCTCGACTGCCAGGAAGAAGAGGAAGATCATGCTGGGCCAGAGTTGCAGGAACAGGCGGGTCAGCGAGAAGCGCAGATGCCAGTAGATATCGTAGGGAGTGATGAGGTAGACGGCGAAATATCCGGCGAGCGTGAGAATCACGGCTAAACGGGCGCAGCGAAACCCTGGCGCGAGTTCACGCGATTCCTTGGCGCCTGCCGCGCAATAGAAACCGATCAGCACGAGTGTGCCCGGAATCAGGAGCCAGTGTCCGAAGCGGAGAAATCCTTTTGCGTACCACTGGAGAATGGCCCAGTAGCGCTTGGGATCGAGCAGTTTGTGAAACGTCGTAGCTGGGTCGGAGAAGAGTTCGCTCGCAGGCACGACGGAATGTTTGAACCAGCCGATCAGGATCAATACGGGGGCGACAGAGGCGACAAGGACGACGAGCGCGATCCAATTTTCACTCGCGGTTTGAGCAAACGGACGCGAAGGATCGCGACGACTCTTGTCGCAAATGAGGATCAGGAAGCGAGCGACGAGGATAGCGCAGAGGAACAGCAGGCCTTCGTTCTTGGTCCATGCTGCGAAGCCGGCGGCCAGACCGGCCTGCAATCGCAGGCCGTGAGAAGGAGGACCGTTGGCCGAGTCGTAGTCATGAAGGCAGAGGATCGCGACGGTTGCGAGAACGAAGAAAGATAGAGGAACGTCGGCGTATTGGGAGGTTCCCTGTTCGACGAAGAAAGGCGTGGTCAGCAATGCGAGCGCACCCATCATGGCCGCGGTGCGGCCGCGAAGAATAGAAAGAGCGGAGAACAGGAGTGTGACAGTGCTGAAGGTGAAAAGGAAGCTGATGACGGCGGGCACACGCGGGTCGTCGTGGCCGAGACAGGTCCAGAAATGAGCGACCGCGGCGGGAAGAAGCAGCGGATAGTCGGGATGAGACCAGGGAATGAGCGCGCTGAATCCGTCCCGCCAATGCGTGCCGGCGCGAAACAGAAACCTGGCGTGAAGATTCCAGATGGCGAAGGCATCCCATCCGTCACCGTAGGGATGGGCCAGCGTGCGCATGACGGCGGAGTAGATCGCGGCGCAGAGAGCAATTGCGTATGCGGCTGTGAGGATGCGATCAAGCCAAAGCGGGCGTTCCAATTGCTCTCTTACGGGAGGGAAGGTCAGGACGGCGGAGTTTCGACCCAGGAAGTTTCGGGCCAGGAAGACGACGGCAAGGAGCGCGGCGAGGACTAGAAGATCGAGTGCGAGCAGGTTAATAGTGCCGCCGACGCGGGCGACAAAGAAAACCACGGAGAAGACTCCGATGCCGTAACCAACCGCGATCGATGCGCGCAATGGCAGGTCAGCGGCGAGCCGAACGCGACGCCGCCAACCGATGCTGACGAGCGCAAGTCCCGACGCCATACAAAGCAGCGCAGGCAGCACGAGCGCCATCTACTTCGCGTCCTTGGTGGCGAAGAGAAGGACGCCGCTGCCGAAGTCTTTCACAAGTTGCAGACGATCGGGAGCAGGGACCGGCGGCGAGCCAGTGAAGTTTCCCACGACCAGCGGATGATTTGGGGAATGATCGACCACCAATGGGGCGAGCGCGTACTGTGCGAGATAGTAGTCCGATGGGTCGCTGGAGTCGCCAATGTAACCCACAACACCCTGTTGCGGCAGTAACGCTGACGTTTTCAATGTAGCGAATCGCTGGTCGGAGCGTTGCTGGAGGTGGTCGACGTGAATGCCAGTGGGAGGGGGAGCATCCCGCAGCACTCGGAAGCTCGACAGGAGGCAACAGAAGATGAATATCAAGATGGCAACGGTGATCTTGCGGGATTCTGCCGGGGCGATCTGCTGCATGAGAGTTTGAAAAAGCTGGCAGCATTATACGTCGGAGGTTGGCTGGCAGTTGAGATCGCGAGCCATGGGGACGCGGCGTGTTCAGACTGTTTTGTGATTTATTCGCAACGCAAGGCGACCAACGGATCGACCTGGGCGGCACGGCGTGCCGGGATGTAGCAGGCGATCATGGCGACCGTAATCAGCGCGACGGGAACGCACAAGAACGTAAGCGGATCCGTGGGGGCGACGCCAAACAGCAAGTTGGCGATGAGTCGGGTCAGCAAGAAAGATGCAGCCACGCCAATCAGCGCTCCGGTGCAGGCCAGAATGGTTCCGTTCTTGACCACCATGCGGAGGATCGAGTTGCGCTTGGCGCCGAGTGCAAGGCGAATCCCCATCTCTCGCGTGCGCTGAACCACGGTGTAGGAAATGACTCCGTACAACCCGACGGCAGTCAGCAGAAACGCAAGTCCGCCGAAGGTTCCAAGCAGGACGGCTTCGAAGCGAGTGCCGGTGATTGAATCGTCCACATAGTCATCAAGCGTCTTGACGTGCAGAAGAGGCAGAGCGTTATCCAGTGATTGAACTTCGCGGGTCAGAGTGGGGACCATCAATTCAGGCGCAGTTTCCGTGCGAGCCACAACCGACATGGAAGCGAACGGCAATTGCGCATAGGGAACGTAAGACTCCGGAATGGCGGGAGCACTAAGGCCCTCGGCCTTGACATCGCCGACCATGCCCACGATGAGCCGCATGGGTTCCCCGCTGTCTCCGCTGGAAATGCCTGGTTTGATTCTCCGGCCGATGGGATCTTGCCCGGGAAAGGCCTGTTTCGCGAGCCTCGCGCTGATGATCACGGCGGGTGTGGCTCCGACTGCATCATCTTGAGCCGTAAATTCGCGGCCACTCAGAAGCGGAATTCCCACGGTGCGGAAATAATTGCGATCGATGATGTGCAAAGTTGTAACTGGAAGCTCCGACTCTTTCATTGGCTGGCCCTCGACATCGAAGCTGGTTTTGATGTCGTCCGCCGACAGCGGAAGAGGAAGTGCGGCGCTGGCCGAACGCACGCCGGGTGTGGCGCGGATGCGTTCCAGCAGGCTGCGATAGAACTCGACTCTTTGAGCGTGTCCGTAGCGGCCGGGTAAGTCGACGCCGAATGTAATCACGTGGTCTTTTGCGAAACCCGGATCGACGCGTCCTAATCCAAGCAGGCTTCGCAGCAAGAGACCGGCTCCAACGAGCAGCACTATGGCGAGAGCCGTTTCCGATACGATCAACCCGGAGCGTAAGCGTCCGCGCCCCAGGGTTTCAGTCCCGCTGCGGCCGCCTTCCTTGAGCGAGGTCGATAGTTCAGGTTTGGCCGCGTGCAGCGCGGGGACAAGTCCGAACAAAACGCTGGCCAGAACAGCGACGCAAGCGGTGAAGATCAGCACTTCGAGATTGAGGCCGCTCTCTTTAATCCTTGGCAGGTCAGCTGGTGCCAGCGCGGTGAGCAACCGGATGCCCCACATGGCCAACCCAAGCCCCGCGGCGGCGCCCGCGGCGGAGAGCAGTATGCTTTCGGTAAGCAACTGACGCACGATCACCCAACGCGACGCTCCCAATGCCGTCCGCAGAGAGATTTCTCTGTTTCGCACGGTAGCTCTCGCTAACAGCAAATTCAGAAGGTTTGCGCATGCAATGAGTAGAACCAGTCCTACGGCTCCGAGAAGGATGAAGAGGCCTTTGCGCATTTCTCCAACGACCGCATCGGCTTCCCCAACGAGGCTAACTCCTTTGGGTCGATTCTCCGGGTATTGCCGGTTTATATCGCTCTGGATTCCGGCCATTTCCGTCTGCGCTGTTGCCCGATCCACTTGAGGTTTCAATCGCGCGATGACGTCGAGATAGGACGCTCCGCGCTGAGTGGTCATCGGCGGGTTGCCGTTCGAAGATTCCGCATCGAGAGCGATCGTGGTCCAGAATTCGACAAGAGTGCGCTGCACCGGAAACTGAAAACCTGCAGGCATGACGCCGGCGACGGTGAACAGTTTACCGTCTAGCGTCAGGCTTCGGCCAACGATTTTTGGATCGGAGCCGAACTGATTTTGCCAAAGGCTATGACTGAGAATGACCGGCAAGCCATCGCCGCTTGGAGTATCTTCTTGGGGAACAAAAGATTGGCCCACGGCGGGAGCGACGCCGAGCAGCGAAAAAATATTCGCAGAAACTACCGCGCCGGTGAGGTGTGCGGGCTCGCCTTGTCCGGTGAGAGTGAAATCGTCCACGCGAAATACGGAGAGTCCCTCAAAAACATGATTGCGAGACCGCCAATCCAGGAAAGCGGGGTACGATACTCCGATGTCATCGGTCCGGCCGGGCTCGGTGGGCTTTACCGCCACCAACCGGTTCGGTTCATGAAAAGGAAGCGGGCGCAACAGGACTGCATCCACGACGCTGAAAATCGCGCTGTTAGCGCCAATGCCAAGCGCCAGAGTCAAGATTGCGACGGCCGTGAAACCCGGACTCTTACGCAACTGACGCAGCGCGTAAGGCACGTCTTGAAATAAGTTCTGCATGTTTACCTCTCGGGGCGTGCTCTTCCCTCGTCGCGAGATGCAACCTTGTGGCCAATTTAGTCCTGAGGCAACTCTTTGAGAATGAGCGCGCGCTCGCACTGGCAGACGATGTGGTGTTCGAACTCGAAAAACCCATGTCCGGAAACGAACATTTCTAACGCAGCACAGACCTACACCAATTCGCGAATCTTCACGGCGAGGGAATTCAACTCGAAGGGCTTCTGCAATAGCGATGTTCCAGGTCCGCGGTTTTCGGGAGGAACGGCGCCGAATTCGCCTTCTGTATATCCCGACATGAAAATCACTTTCATATCCGGACGGGTTGCAGACAGCCTGCGCGCGACCTCAGGGCCGCGCATATTTGGCATTACCACGTCCGTCAGGAGAATCTCGATCGTGCCCTCATATTGGTCCGCGAGTGCAACCGCATCGGCGCCATCTTTGGCCTCGAGGACGCAGTAGCCAAGTTCCTGAAGAAACTGGCAGATCATCCAGCGCAAATCGGGCTGATCTTCCGCCACCAGGATCGTTTCCTTGCCGGTGCCAACAATCTTAACGGGAGATTCCTCGAGTTGAGGTTTGGGCGGTGAGACGACCCGCGGGAAGAAAACCCGCAGCGTTGATCCGTGTCCGGGTTCGCTATGCACCCGGACATACCCGCCGCTTGCCCGCACAATGTTGTAAACCACCGAAAGGCCGAGCCCGGTTCCCTCATCCCTGCCCTTGGTGGTAAAGAATGGCTCGAAGATTTTGCTTTGCGTGTCGGTATCCATGCCGATGCCGGTATCGATTACCGCGAGCGTCACATAATCGGCGCGCGGCAACGAGGACGAACGCCCGGCACGGACGGCGTCCGTGGCAAGGCGCGCGGTTTCTATCGTGAGTTTTCCGCCTTGCGGCATGGCGTCGCGGGCGTTGACCACGAGATTCATAATGATCTGCTCGATCTGTCCGGGATCGGCGCTGATGTAGCAGGGTTCGGGATCAAGTTGGATGGCGAACTCCATCTCGTCGCGCAATACGCCGAGCAGCATCTCGCTCATACGGTTGACCAAGGAATTGAGGTCGAGCACTTGCGGACTGAAGACATGCTTGCGGCTGAAGGAAAGCAACTGCCGCGTCAGGCCAGCTGCGCTCTCGGTGGTGCGGACGATGGTTTCAACGCTCTTGCGCACCTGAGGAGTCGCACTGTCTTCCTGCAACACAATCTCC
>CAZILJ010000648.1:0-7940 GCA_964539915.1 uncultured Acidobacteriaceae bacterium
AGAATCGAGACAGGACTTTTCGGAAGTGTACGAGATACAGAAAGCGGCGGAAAAACAAAATGGTGCGGCGAATGGTAGCCTGCCGATTCGCTCGCAGACCAATGGTGTGTCATCGGGGGATGGCTCCCGCCGATGACATACTTCATTAAAATTTGGCTGGCGGGCTGGCTCGTGATGGTCGCTTGGTATCTGTTCTCTCCGCTGGTATTTATTAAGGACACGAAACCGGAGAGCCGAGGCCAGTTCGTCCGCAACCGCTTCGATGCTGGCTTTTAGCTGGTAGCCGTGGGAGTCGCTGCGACCGCGGTCGTCCCGCAGAGGCTTCATTCCGGAGATGCCGATGGCGAACTCGGTCAGGCCTTCGCGCCAAGGACGGCCGAAACTATCGGTGATGATCACGGGGATGGCAAAACCGGTGCTCGACTTGATCGCGCGGCTCAGGCTGGCGGCGGAACGGTCTGGATCTTCGGGAAGCAGCAGCGCGTGGCTGCCTCCATCGACGTTGGATACATCCACTCCGCTGTTGGCGCAGATAAATCCGTGGTGAGTCTCGGTGATGAGCACGCCGTTTTTGCGGCGGATGACGGCGCGGCTCTCCCGCAAAGCCAGTTCGATTACTCTCGCATCGAGTCCATACGGTTTCGCCCACGCCACCGATTCCTCGGATGGCGTGATTGTCGCCAGATCAATCAGACGTCCTTCCGCCTTGGAAACGATTTTGTGCTTCACCACCAGAATGTCTCCAGATTGGAAAGGCAATCGCCGCAGAGCGGCCAGCAGCTTGTTGGCGACCGAGTCCCCGGGTTGGATTTCGCTCTTGAGTGGGATGGGGATCAGGCGAACTTCACCGCCGGCGGGATGGGATTTTCGTTCTGGTCGAATGCGCGGCATGTGAACTTGCCGTCATTCTATCGGACGCATCGAGCGCGGCCGTCGTCGACCTTTATATCGTGCCGGTTCGCGGCTGGCGCGGCGAGTCGGCCGCCGCGACTCGGGACCACTCCCTGGCGAAGCGCTGGGCGCGAGTTTCGCCGGGGGCCGCAAGCAGTTCTTCGAGATCCGGGGGATTGTCGACGTCGACCGCAATCCCGGGCAGGTTCAGCACCACGCAAGGTTTGCCGCTGGCCTCGGCGGCAGCGTGATGCGGTTTGAAGCTGTCGTTGCCAAAGCGAAGCGGGAAAAGATTTGCGGGACAGCGGAACGCGGCGTTAGTGCCGCGCCCATCTCCGGCAGGTACGAGCACGCTGCCTTCCGCCGGAGCCTTCTTCAGGATTTCTTCGAGTTCCCACGCTTCGAGCAGCGGAATGTCGGCCGGAATCACCAGCGTGCTCTTGACGCCCCGCTCGACGCAGATGCGAGTGGCCATTTCGATGGCCCCGGTTTCCCCCGGATTGTCCGAGTCCGGCATTACTTCAAACCGATATTCGGTGGCCAGATTGGTCGCAAATGGATCGCTCGTTACGACCGCAACCTGTGGCCGGTTGTGCCAGCGGTGGAGCGTGGTAAGCACGTCATACAGCATGGCCTGCGCCAGCGCAGTGCGCGAGGGCTGATCGAGGATGCCCGCAAGCCGCTGCTTGGCCGATGACAGACTCTTGACGGGAACAAGAATCACGGCTGGTTATCCAAACGCCGAAAAGGAAAGCCGTGGGCTTGGGGTTCTCCATCCGGGCGTTCTGCTGCACGAACGGCAGAGAGCGCTGCGCGTGCGAGAGCCATTTTGTCATCAGCGGTGCGCATGATGGTTTGCGTGCACTCGACGCGCAAGCCCTTGGCGCGAAGCGATTCGGCGGCGCGGGCGTCGCGCGTGTCGCAAATCAGGACGTCCATAAAATCTTCGTACGCCCGCGCGACTCCGGCAATCGAGCAAGGCAGTCCTTGCGAGGCCATAAGAATTCCCGCCGGACCTGTAACCGGCGCGTTGCCCACGATCGGACTGACCGCGGCAATCTTTCCGCGGCATCGATGAAGCGCTTCCCGAATGCCAGGCACCGCCAGAATCGGACCAATGCTGGTAATGGGATTACTCGGAGCGATCAGAACGGCGTCGGCGGAGACGATGGCGTCGATGACTCCCGGAGCGGGCTCGGCGTCGGAAGCCCCGGCAAAACGCACGGAGTTCACCGGGTCCTGATACCAGCGCTGCACGAAATATTCCTCAAAACTCAACTCCCCAACGGGCGTATCGACGCGGGTTTCGACACGCGAGTCGCTCATGGGAAGCACGCGCGCTTTCACTCCAAGTTTTCCAGAGATGACAGCGGTGGCCTCGGAGAGTGTTTTGCCTTCGGCCAGCAGACGGGAACGCAGCAGGTGCATGGCCAGGTCGCGGTCGCCGGTGTGAAACCACGTGGGCTCTCCGAGTTGCCCCATGGCCTGCAGGCAAAGGAAAGTATCGCCCTTGACGCCCCAACCGCGTTCGCGGCTGAGCATTCCGGAGAGCACATAGGTGATGGAGTCGATATCAGGAGAGACGTACAGGCCCCACCACAGAAGGTCGTCGCCGGTATTCACAACCAAGGTGATTTCTTCGGCGGGCATCACCTGGCGGAGTCCATCGACGAATTTGGCGCCGCCGGTGCCGCCGGTGAGTACGCAGATCATGCGGCCCTCTTTATTTTGGCCAGGCCATCGCCATCCGCGGCCGAGCGCAGCCTTCCGGATAAGAATCCGGGCCGCGCCGTCAAGGCCGCAACAAATTCCGGATACACGGGCAGCCGCTGGTTCAAGGCGCACCCTTTCGCCTCGGTGCGAAGCCGCAGTTGCTCCAGGTGCGGCCACGGCTTTTCCGGATTGATGAAGTCGGGGGTCAACGGCGAGATCCCTCCCCAATCGTTGATGCCGGAATCCAGTAAATCATCATAGTAAGGTGCCGACAGATTAGGCGGAGCTTGAAGATTGATGTTGGGGAGTAACAAGCGAGCTACCGCCACCGCGCGGAGCATTTCGCCGCGGTTGGGTTCGGACCAGTTGGCCATCGGAATCGCGGGCTTGACGCGAAAATTCTGTACGATCACTTCCTGGATGTGGCCGTAGCGCTCGTGTAAATCGCGAATTGCCAGCAGCGTGTCGATGCGGTCTTCAACCGATTCGCCGATTCCGATGAGCAACCCGGTGGTGAACGGAACATGCTGCTTGCCGGCTTCTTCGATGGTTCGCAGGCGTTTCGCGGGAACTTTGTCGGGAGCATTGTCGTGAGCGGCGCCGGGAGCTAGCAGGGCGGAGTTTGTGGTCTCGAGCATCAGGCCCATGCTGGGCGATACGGCAGCCAGGCGAGCGATCCATTCGGCGCTTAACAGCCCAGGATTCGGATGCGGAAGCAGACTGGTTTCGCGCAGCACCAGTTCGCACATCGCTTCTAGATAGTGCAACGTCGATTTGTAGCCGAGATGGCGCAAGGTCTCGCGCATCTCGGGGAACAGCAGCTCTGGCTTGTCGCCCAGACTAAAAAGCGCTTCGCTGCATCCGAGTCTTTCTCCCGCGCGTGCGACCGCGAGCACTTCGTCCGGGCTCATCGTATGTGCGCCTGGTTCGCCGGGATCGCGGCGGAAGGTGCAATATCCGCAGTAGTCCCGGCAGAGATTGGTCAGCGGAAGAAATACCTTGCGCGAGTATGTAATGATGCCGGGCTTGAAGCGCTCTTTGACGGCGCGGGCGGCGACAAGAAGTTCGGGAAGCTCGTCTTCGGAACAGCGAATCAGGTGCAGCGCCGATTCGCGTGAAATGGGAATACCGGGTCGCACCGCATCGAGCGCCGAGGCGCAGGCCGACCGCTGTCGTGGCGTTGCGAGAGTGATCGCGGTCCGGGTCACGTTGCTCGAATGATACAACGGCGGGGCGTGGTAAGGTAGGCGTCTGCAGCCGAAGAGACGTGGCTGGCTACGTCTCAGCTGGCGGCACTACGAAAAATGATGAGAGACGCGGCAAGCAACGTCTCTACGACAATGAGCTTGAATCCCTCTGAGTTTCGACAGGCGATGGGACGCTTTGCCACCGGAGTGACCATTATCACCCTGGATCTCGATGGCGAAGTGCATGGCATGACTGCCAATGCGTTCGCCTCGGTCTCACTCGATCCCCTGCTGGTGCTGGTTTGCGTGGACCTGAACACTCGGACGCACGCTCACTTGCACGCCAAGAAGAGATTTGGGATCAACGTGCTGGGCGAGCACCAGCGGGCCATCTCGGAGTACTACGCGCGCGCGGAGCGCACTCAGGAACGCGCCGAGGTCGAAGTCGGAGCACGGTTTGAGCGCACCAAGCACGGAACGCCTATGTTGCAGGGGTCATTGGCATACCTGGAGTGCCGCCTGCATTCGACCCAGGAAGCCGGAGACCATACCATCTTTATTGCCGAGGTCGAGGACGTGGTGGTGCGGGAAGGAGAGCCGTTGCTGTTCTACCGGGGAAAGTACTGCAAGGTGGGGGAGGAGGTCGAGAAATAGGCCTCGTCCCCGATCTGCCACCTTTTGCCTTGCGGAACATCCAATCTTTATCGAGATAATCATAATAATGAGCGTGGAGTGAACTGATGGCAGAAAAAATCCTGAAATCCCAAGCCGAGTGGAAGAAGCAGCTTAGCGACGAGCAGTATCACGTGACGCGCGAAGCCGGAACCGAGTGCGCGTTTACCGGCAAGTACTGGAATACCAAAGAACCGGGAATGTATCACTGCGTATGCTGCGGCGCCCCGTTGTTTGATTCCCAGACCAAGTTCAATTCCGGGACCGGCTGGCCAAGTTTTTCCAAGCCCGGCGAGGCCAGCAATGTCGTCGAGCATAAAGATACGGCCTACGGCATGGTCCGGACCGAGGTTCGCTGCGCCAAGTGCGACGCTCATCTGGGGCACGTGTTTGAAGACGGTCCGGCGCCTACCGGACTGCGGTACTGCATGAACTCGGCCAGCCTGGACTTCCGTCCTGACGACAACAAGTAAGGTTCTGGTTCCCAGGTATCCGTCCGGGCGATATTGCCAGACTGTTTTTTCGAACGAATCCCCGTAAAACATTGATTCCTTTGGGATTCGCTGCCAGGGATACCTCCGGCCGTAGGCAAAATATTGAAACGCAAGGACTTGCACGCAAAATATTCCGAAATAAAGACTTGGGGGGGCGCGACGTCTACCGCTGAAGGCGCGATTTCTTACTCACGGACTCTCTGCATGGTTCCAGTTTGCCCTTTCCATGTCCTCGGTCAAGGTTGTGCGTCACAGCATGTCGTCACAGGGTTGGCGATTTGTCTGGTGCATGGCTGTGGAAAAGGAGCCGCGGGTTTGGGGACAGAAGCGGTTTAGCTCACCTCCCAATGACGCCGCTTACCGGGACCGCTTTCCCCGCAAAGCTGGATCGCATCGGGTGAATTTGGCAAGAAGTTAGCAAAATCGTTGACTCTCGCTCCCCGCATTCGCGCCCTTTCTAATCTGGGAGCTTCAGAGAGATTTCCCAGGGGCCGGCGGCAGCGGGTGCGTAGCACCCGGAGTAGCCATTCCTGGATTTCGGAAACCCCAACAGCGGGGAGCTGAATTCGTATTCAGACAAGGACAACCGTGGTTGCAGGGTGAGTCCGGTTTCGTGAAACTCGAGACTCAACTACTGGAGCGTCAAGCGTACCCAGGAAAAAATACCAAAGGGGCACGCATGAGCGTGCCCCTTGTATCTACTCGACAAGAACTCGTGTCGACTAAGCGTTCGCTGCAGCAGCCATCGCCTTGGGCGCGTCTGCTGATTTCTGGGATTCTTTCTGTTTGCCCTCGCTGCGAACCTGAATTCCACCCTTGAGTCCGGCGCCGTCTTCGACGCTGATGCGGGCCGTGGAGATATCGCCGTGAACCGAGCCTTCGGCGCGGATATCGACGCGATCGCTGCACTCGATGTTGCCGGTGACTTTGCCCATGACCACAACTTCGCGGGCTTGAATGCTGGCATCGACCTTGCCGTTGCGACCGATCGTAACTCGGCTATCCGGCATCGTGATTTTGCCTTCGATGCGGCCGTCGATGTAGAGGGCCTCGGAGCCGCTGATTTCGCCCTTGATGACCAAAGTGCGGCCGATGGTGGCCTGATCCACGGGAGCGGTTACAGTTTTGATCGGATTGTAAGCGTTGGGGTTGGAAGCCGGCGTTCCGGCCTTCGAGTTAAACAAGCTCTCTGACGACTGAAGCATGTGACCTTCCTTGGTCTCCGCGCGGCGCCTCGCCCTGGTAGGCGAACTAACACCTGGTCATGCGGTTGGTCTTGAAATTTGTGGCCTTCGGGAGATGCTGGCCACTTGGCCACTTTGAATATCGCACACACGTAAGTGGTTTCTTAAGATTACGGAAGATGGTGTACCGGTGCGGACGCGCGGGTGGAGAGGTTCGGCTGAGACTACCCGCACTGAGGTGTTCTCTGCGTCCTTCGCGAAACTTCGCGCCCTTTTCGGTTCGGGCAGTTAACCGCGAACCTCGCTATGCCTCCGAAATGTGCGCTAAGAACATCAGAACATCGTCACCTAGCTGGAATTCGATAATTCCTGTGAGAACTCTTCCCACTCCTTCATCAGCGCGGCATGGCTCGCTTTGTGTTGGTCGAGTTCCTCCGACTGTCGCTGGCTTTGGTCGGCGCTGACAAAACTCTGGAGCGCTGTCTCCAGACTTGCGATCGCGGCTTCGGCCCGGCTGATCTCCTGTTCCAACTGGTGGACGCGATCTTCCATCTGCTTGCGCTTGATCGGGTTCAGGCGCTTGGCCTTGGACTCAGCCGTGGGGTCGGACTGATCTCCGTTCACGGGCACGGTTGTGGGCGTAAACTTCGCCGCCGATGACGACGAGGAGGATCCGTTTCGCGAGTGGGCTCCCGGAACATCGTCGAGCGTGGGCGCGGCGTGTTGTCCGCCCTGCTTGCGCCATAGATAGTCTTCGTAGTTGCCGGGGAAGACTTCGACTTTGCCGTCGCCCACTTCGAAGACGCGCGTCGCCAGCTTGTCGATGAAGTAGCGGTCGTGCGAGACGAAGACAACCGTGCCGGTATACTTGACCAGAGCGTCGAGAAGGACGTCCTTGGCGCGCAGGTCGAGATGGTTCGTCGGTTCGTCGAGCAGCAGGAAGTTCGCCGGATGCAACAGCAAGCGCAACAGGGCATAGCGTCCGCGCTCGCCGCCTGAGAGCACGCCGATCTTCTTGAAGACGTCGTCCTCGGAGAACAGGAAACACCCAAGCAGGCTGCGCAGCTCCGTTTCGCCGGAGCGAGGAGAAGCCTCGCCAAGATCGTCGATGATGCGCGCGTCGGCATCGAGTTCCTTGTACTGGTCCTGCGCGAAGTAGTCGGCTTCAACGTTGTGGCCCAGGCGGTACTCACCGCGCGTGACGGGTTCGGTTCCGGCGAGCAGCTTGATGAGCGTGGACTTCCCTGCCCCGTTGACGCCCACCAGCGCGATGCGGTCTCCGCGCTCAATCATGAAGCCGACATCGCGGAAGACTTCTTTTCGAGAACCGCCGTTTTTTCCGGGATAGCTCTTGGCCACGCCCTCGAACTCTGCGACGATGCGGCCGCTGGGCTTCGGCTGCGGAAACGCAAAGTGGATCGTTTTTTCTTCGGGAGGAATCTCGATGCGTTCGATCTTCTCGAGTTCCTTGATGCGGCTTTGTACTTGCTTTGCCTTGGTAGCTTGGTAGCGGAAGCGGTTGATGAAAACTTCGAGCTGTTCGATGCGGTCGCGCTGGTTCTTGTAGGCGGCTGTCAATTGCTGGTTGCGCTGCGTCTTCTGCGCGAGAAATTTGTCATAGTTCCCGGTGTAGAACCAGAAGCGCTTGTTCCAGATCTCGGCGATCTTGTTGACCGTGACGTCGAGAAAGTAGCGGTCGTGCGAGATCAGCACAAAAGCGTAAGGATAGTTGCTGAGGTATTCTTCCAGCCAGTTTCGGGCTTCGAGATCAAGATGGTTGGTGGGCTCATCCAGCAACA
>CAZILJ010000649.1:0-11619 GCA_964539915.1 uncultured Acidobacteriaceae bacterium
CTCGCCGAACAACATAGTGTTCACGATTTCGCTTGTGGATGGCGGCACTATCGATCTGCTCCGCGGCCTGGGTAAGAACGTGGTCAGCTCGGCGGATCTGGTGGCACAGTTCGAGTCCACCTGGAGCGAAGAGCAGATCCAGTCGCACTTCGCGGCGCGCGACAGCATCGACTCCATCGTAGCCGCTGCGTTCAAGGAGATCGGCAAGCGTGTCCGCAACGGAGGCACAACCGAGCACGAAATCCAGCAGTGGTTCGCCGAGGCATTCGGCCGCGAGAATCTGCTGACCGACGATCCGCCGATTGTTGCCGTCAACGCCAACGCGGGCAATCCGCACTACGAACCGCATGCCAGCAATGCCGTGCCCATTCGCGAAGGCGACCTCGTTTTACTCGACGTGTGGGGCAAGAAAAATACGCCCAATGCCGTGTACTACGACATCACGTGGATGGGCTTCGTCGGTCGGGCCGCGTCGGGGCGCATGTATGAAGTTTTCGAGATTGTGCGCGACGCGCGCGACGCCGGAGTGAAGACCGTGCTCGACGCCATCAACGCGGGGCGCCGGATCGCCGGATGGGAAGTGGATAAGGCTGCACGCGACCACATTCAGAAAGCCGGCTACGGAGATTATTTTATTCATCGTACGGGACATTCCATCGGGACCGACGTCCATTCCAACGGAGCCAACATGGACGATCTGGAGATTCACGACGAGCGGCAGATTCTTCCCAACTCCTGCTTCTCCATCGAACCGGGCATCTACCTGCCGGAGTTTGGCGTGCGCAGCGAAGTAAATGTGCTGGTACGCGCGAAGTCGGCCGAAGTGACCGGGAAAATTCAGCGCGAGATTGTGAACATCTGAATGGCAAATATCACGACAGAAAAAACGAGAGTAGTGCAGGCCCAACCGGCGAGCATCATGGCCGTACTCGCTCCTGCGGTGGGCTGGCTGATTCCAGGCGCGGGACACATGATCCAAAAGCGCTGGATTCGCGGCTTATTGCTGTTTGTGTCGATTGCAATGCTTTTCTTGCTGGGGCTCGCGATGCAAGGCCGCATCTATAAAGCCAACGGCGGCGATATTCTCGACATTCTCGGTTTCATCGGCGATGTGGGTGCGGGCGGCCTTTACATCCTGACGCTGACGAACGATTGGGGCCAAGGCGCGATTGCCTTTGCAACTGCCGACTATGGAACGAAATTCATGATCGTTGCGGGACTGTTGAACTTCATTGCCGTCGCCGACGCTTATCACATCGCCATTGGGAAGAAAAGATGAAACAGTTCTCAGTTCCCAGTTCTCGGTTCTCAGCTAAAACTTCTCCGCGGAGATCGGCGCATTGACCATCACACTCAACCATTTCAGCGCGGCGGCTGTGTTTGCTCTGTTCGCCTCGATCGTATTCGGCATTACTCACCGCGAAACCACGCGCGAGATGGTGCGCTACGGCCTCTACTGTTTCGCCATGTTTCTTGGCGGAGTGCTGGTGGCGGGCTGGGCGATGTGGGTGCTGAGGAGGTAGCTTCCGATCTTAAGCTCTTGGCCATCCGGTTGCGGCTCAACATCGCTGGCCGCGCTTCAGACCGCAAACCTCGACCGCGAGAGAGCTAACCGTCATGAACTGACGGCTCAAAGCTGTCCTTCACCCTTCCCACACGAACGCATCAAAAATCCTCTTGGATTCGAAATGCAGACGCCGGTAAAGCGCGACGGCCCGGGCGTTGGCCTCGGTCACGGTCAGCGACAGTAGGGCAAAGTTTCGGGTCCGCAGATTGGCTTCGGTTGCTGCCAGCAAGGCTTCGCCGATCCGGCGTGAACGATAGTCGGGCAGGATGCACACCTGGGTGACGTGGCCCACGTCATGCCGCACACGTGAACACAAAATCAGCCCGATCAGATTCTTCGCCCGGCGATCCACGGCTACAAACGACGACTCGGCATCGAACACGCCACAGCCTGGAAAGCGCACGATGTTGTTCAGGAAGCGCAGCGATCCGCTGAGGGTGTGATATTGATCGTTGATCTGAGCATCAACGTGGCTGCGATAAGCCGCCGTAATGACCGCGGCAGCGGGTTGATAGTCCGCTTCGGTCCAAGGTCGGATTTCGACCTCGGGATGGGCAGGAACTCTTTCTGTCGCTGCTTTTCCCAATGTCAGCGTCATGAAAAGGCGCGGATGCCGCTCGAATCCCGTCTCCTGAAACGGTCGCGAGACCGAGTTGGCCTCGTGGGCCAGCAGTTGCGCTTCCACCCGATGAATCCCCGGAGACTGCTGCAAGGTCTCGATCACGTGGGTCAACAGTTTCAACTCGACTTCGCGGGCGTTGGGAAGACGATTGCCGTTGGTGACGTAGAGATCGCCAATCACGCCCTTGTTGCCCTCGTACACAAAAAACGAGTAACCGAAGACGCGGCCTCGATCGACGGCGGCGTATCCCGGCAGGATTTTCGCGTCGACATAGCGAAGAATCATTTCCGCTGAGCCGGAGTAATCCCACGAAAGCAGGCGTGCCCAGACTTGGGTTTCGTCCTCGAGTAACGGACGCAGGTCAACCGACGAAAAATGTCTGAGGTCGAGGATCTCCAAGCGGACTCCTGCAGCGGCGGCCGCAAGGACGGCGGCAATAGTCGCGGCAAAATTTCGAGTGTAGTGGGTTCGCGGACCGGAGGCAAACCCGACGAACAACCAGTAGCAACAGTTGGCACCCACACCTTAGCTCCTGTGTTTACACTCACGCTTCTCCGTGTTGGCCGTCACCGAACCGGCGCCAGGGTCGGGTATTCTGCGACACGACTGGCCGATATCGTGGCGCTAACTTCCATGCTTACTACGGTTTATATCGCCCTGCCTCCTGAATCGCCGGGTGCTTGAACGCACACGCTTCTGTGACGTGGGTCACAGGGTGCCGGCGCCGTTCCCCTCATAATCACATCCTGTGGATTGAATTCCGGAGTCATTCGCACTCCTGAGTGGGGGATGTCGTGGCAAAAGGACGCGTTTCCATCGTGGTTGAGCGCTGCAAGGCCTGTGGCTTTTGCGTGGAGTTTTGTCCCACGCACGTGCTGGCGCTCTCTTCCGCCTTCAATTCGAAGGGCTATCATCCGCCGCACGTGATCCATCCGGAAAAATGCAGCGGCTGCGATCTCTGCGGCATGTATTGCCCGGACTTCGCCATCAACGGAACGAAAGTCCCGAAAGCCGACGGAGGTGAGAAGTGAAAGCCGATCCACACGGAGTTTTGACGGGCACGCACTTTCTCGACGGCGACCATGCCTGCTGTGAGGGCGCTCTGGCAGCCGGGGCGAGATTTGCGGCCGGGTATCCCATCACGCCTTCCACCGAAGTGGTCGAACGTTTCGCGGCACGCGTCCCCACGGTGGGTGGAACCTTCATTCAGATGGAAGATGAACTCGCCGCCTCGATCACGCTGCAAGGCGCCGTGTGGGGCGGGGCGAAAGCATTTACGGTAACGTCCGGTCCGGGCTTCTCGCTCATGATGGAACACATCGGATACGCCGCCATGACGGAAACACCCTGCGTGTTCGTCGACGTGCAACGCGGCGGCCCCTCCACCGGACTTCCCACTCTTCCCGCGCAAGCCGACATGATGCAGGCACGCTGGGGATCGCACGGAGACTACGAGATCATCGCTCTCTGTCCGAACTCGCCGCAGGAGTGCTTCGACCTGACCATCAAGGCATTCAACTTTGCAGAAGAATTTCGAGTGCCGGTGATGTTCATGATGGACGAAGTAGTCGGACACATGACCGAGAAGGTCGTGATTCCTCCTGCCGACGAGATCGAAGTGACGCCGCGCAAGCATACGCACAAATCCGTGGAAGATTATCTGCCGTATGCAACCAACGGCGACCTGGTGCCGGAAATGGCCCATGCAGGCGACGGCTACAATTTCCACGTCACGGGCCTGACCCACGATGAGCGCGGCTATCCGAACATGACGCCTCAGACGCAAGACCAGCTCGTGAGGCGACTGCAGAACAAGATTAAAAACGCGGCCGACCGAATCTGCCTGTTTGAAGAAGATCGACTGGAAGACGCCGATGTGGCCGTGGTTTGTTACGGCATCACCTCGCGCGTGGCGCAGCGTGCAATCGATGCGGCGCGCGACCGCGGACTGAAAGTCGGCAAACTGCGCCTCATCACCGCCTGGCCTTTCCCCGCGAAGAAGATTCGAGAGCTGGCCTCGCGCATTAAGGCATTCGTCGTGCCTGAGCTCAACCTTGGGCAGATGGTGCACGAGGTCGAGCGCGCCGTCAACGGCAAGGCCAAAACGTTCGCCGTGTCGCATGCCGGCGGCGGAGTTCACAATCCGGATGAAATTCTGAACACCATCGTGGAGGCAAGCCGATGCTGAACATTCTGGACAATACGCCCGACCACACGGTCAATCCCGTCGAACAGTTTTTGCGAAGCGACCGGATGCCGCATATCTGGTGTCCCGGCTGCGGGATCGGGACCACGGTTAACTCCTTCGCCCGCGCGCTGATCGAATCGAAGATTGATCTTAAGTCCCTGGCACTGGTGTCGGGCATCGGTTGTACGGGACGCGTCGCCGGCTACGTGAAGGTTGATTCGTTTCACACCACGCACGGCCGTGCGATTCCGTTTGCGACCGGCCTGAAGCTGGCGAATCCCAAGCTCAATGTCGTGGTCTATTCCGGCGATGGCGACCTTTCTGCAATCGGCGGCAATCATCTGATCCACGCCGCGCGGCGCAATATCGATCTGAAAGTTATCTGCGTGAACAATCTGATTTATGCCATGACCGGTGGGCAAACGGCGCCGACCACACCCGGCCATGCCACTACCTCGACCAATCCCTACGGAACGTTCGAACCCTCATTCAACTTGCCGCATCTGGTGGAAGCCGCTGGTGCCGTGTATGTGGCTCGCTGGACGACTTTCCACGTGCGTCAACTTGCGCGTTCGATCAGCGAAGCCTTCCAGAAAAAAGGATTCTCGTTTATCGAAGTCATCTCGCCCTGTCCTACGCTCTACCAGCGCCGCAACAAAATGGGCGACGGCCTCGATGCCATGAAGTTCTACAAGGAAAACAGCAAAGTAAAGCACGGCGCGCCCACCAGCGAGGTCGGGCTCACGCTGAATGGAGAGATCGCAGTCGGGAAGTTTGTGGACCGCAACCGGCCCGACTATCAAACCATGATGCGCGCGCAGTACCAATCTACGCTGGGCGAACGCTACATCGAAGAACCAGAAACGGAGTGCGTATGCGGCTAACCGAGATTCGTGTTGCAGGCTTCGGAGGCCAGGGGGTCATCCTCTCGGCCATCGTGCTGGGCAAAGCGGCATCCCTTTATGACAACGGCTTCGCCACCATGACACAGAACTTCGGCCCGGAAGCGCGCGGCGGAGCCTGTAGCGCTCAGCTCATTCTATCCGACTCGCCCGTGTTGTATCCCTATGTCACACGGCCCGACATCATGGTCGTCATGTCGCAGGAGGCTTACCACCGCTTCGCGCCGGAACTGAAACCGCAGGGCGTGCTGATCGTGGAAGAAGATCTGGTCCGCGTCTCTGATCTCGAGCCTAATTCCAAAGTCTATCGCATTCCCGCTACACGCATTGCCGAGGAACTTGGCAAACGCATGGTGCTGAACTCCGTGATGGTGGGATTCTTCACCTCGGTTACAAAGCTTCTGACCGCGGATGCAGTTCGCAAAGCTGTCGCCGACTCAGTACCAGCAAGTTTCAGGGAACTCAATCTGAAGGCGTTCGAGAGAGGATTCGAGTACGGCAATGCGGAACGAGCCGCGGCTCCCCCGAGGGCTGGACTCCAGGAACTGACATACTCGAGCGAATAGGATCGGAATCTTAGTCACTACGGCCTACCCGGCTGGGGCTTTGCGCCCGCGGCGGCGACCCAATAATAGTCCACATTCTGCGGCGCATAGTGGCCAAGCAACAACACCCGCCGCCCTGTTGTTTGCTTCGCGACATTCCCCCTCCAGCTCGACGGAGCCACCAGCAGATGTTCCTCGGCGGGGATGCTTCCCGCTTCGTAGCGCTCCGCAGGTTGGTTCCGATAGAAAGTAAGTCCGAATTCAACCTCGCGCGGAACACCGTAGACGGCTAGAGGAAGCTGATGGGTTTCCACACTCGCTATTTCTATCGCCAGTGGGCGCGCCGACAGGGTCTGGTCGATAGACGCTGTGCCGACCTTGAGCACTGCTGCGACCGACAACACAACCGGGATCAGAGTCACAAAACGCAGCATGCGCAGGCGGAGGCGGCTGACCAGAGTAAGTGCAATGGCCGCACATAGAGCGAACGCAATCCCCAGAGCGATCAGCATGGGCCGGCCGGCAGGAAGCCGGTGCTCGGTGATGAGATAAGCAATGAGCACAGACGGAACGATCGGCATAGCCGCGACGAGCGCGTGCAGCACTGCCAATCCTTTTGAAACGTTAACGTCGTCCGCGAGTTTGCGGCGCAAGTAATCCGCGAGCAACACCGCGCCCGCGGGAATAGCGGGAAGAATGTAGCCGGGAAGCTTCGATTGTGAGATAGAAAAAAACGCCACCGGAACCAGCAGCCAGCAGCCAGCGAACACACTGAACTGCCATTCCAGATCAGGTTCAGCAACGACGGACCTGCGCTCGGCCCACCAGATTCGGACTGATGCTACGCAAGCCGCGACTACGAAAACGGTCCAGGGCACAAAAGCGAGAGCCGTGATGGGAAGGTAATACCAGAAAGGTTGGCGGTGGTGATACAGGTCGCTGGAAAAACGGGCCAGGTTGTGCTCCAGAATAAACTCACGAAAGAATTGCGGATTGCGCAGCTCGACCGCGATGTACCATGGCAGTGCGATCGCACAGAACAAGAGAATGGCTGGCAGCCACGCCGTTCTCCAGACGAGCCGAGATTCGCGCGCTCCCAGCGCAAACACTACGATGATCGCCGCGGCCAGAAAGGGCGCGACCGGACCTTTGGCCAGCATGCCTAGCGCCATACAGACATAAAACAGCACAAGATAAGTTTGCTTGCCGCTCTCACGCCACGCCCACCACGCGAGCATTCCAATCGAGAAAGAAGCGGCCAGCGCCATGTCCATCGAAGCGGCTCGCGCGTAGCCGATGATTCCCGCACAAGAAGCCGTGATCAGCGCAGCGTCCAGTTCCACCCCGCGACGAAAGCGGCGAAAGAAGAGATAAACAGAGATCACGAGCAGCGTAGCGTCAAATCCGGCGGGCACCCGCGCCGCCACGTCGCTTACCCCAAAAACATCGTAGGCCAGCATCGCTTGCCAGTAATACAGCGGAGGCTTCTCGAGCCATGCATGCCCACCAAGAACCGGCGTGATCCGGTCATGCCGTTCGAGCATTTCACGCGCCACTTGAGCGTAGCGTGGCTCGTCAGCGCCAATCAGCCCGAACTGCCCTGTGCCGTAGAAAAATAGAAAAGCACAGAAGCCTGCGATCAGCAAAGTGTCGGTTCGCGTGCGGTTGGTCATGAAAGACGATTTCAGACTGATGATTGCAGATTTCGGTTTTTTCAAGGTTGCAGCTCGCTTGCGAGCCGACCGTGCGGAAGACAACAGTTTTCAACCTGCAATCAAAAATCTACAATCTGCAATTCTTTGCTTATTGTACGGAAGGCCCGCCGCGAAGCTGGGAGAGGATATTGCGCACGGCTTCGGCGAGTGGCCCATTAACCGAGCAACCGCTGGCGCATTCATGGCCTCCGCCGCCGAAACTCTCGGCCACATGCGCGACATCCAATTTGCCTTTGCTGCGCAGGCTAACCCGGTATCGCCCATCCGGCAACTCTCGAAAGAACGCCGCAACTTCTATGCCGCCGATGGATAGAACGTAGTTCACCAATCCTTCACAGTCCTCCTCGATGGCGCCGCAGCGTTCTACCTGTTTCTGTGTCACCCAGGCGTAACCGATGTTGCCCTCAAGGCTTAGACTGCGCAGCGCTTCGCCCAGCAATCGAATCTTGGCCACGGAGTGCGCGAAATAAATGCCGCGAGCGCAGTGCGCCGGATCGGCTCCGGCCAGTACGAGCTCGCGCGCCAGAGCGAACGTGTGTTCATTCGTGCCTTGAAACATGAACGAACCGGTGTCCGTCATCAGTGCGGTATAAAGACAGGTCGCGACCTCGCCGGAAAACTTGACGTTCGCTTCCCGCGCCAGCCGGAACACCATTTCCGCAGTGGCCACGGCGTCGGGATCGATCCAGTTGACGTGGGCGAACGGGCGCCCACTGACATGGTGGTCGATGCTGATAAGGAACCGGTTTTCCAAACCTTCGAGCCGCGTTCGGTGAATGCTGTCGCATTCCAGAATAATTGCCGCCGAGTAATTGCCCATGACCTGGCTTGACTGGACGACTTGATCCGCGAACGGAAGCGAACGGTAGACGCGGGGAACGCCATCGTGCAGAACGACATCGGCCTGCTTGCCCATCGCGCGCAGAATCTGGCAGCAAGCCAGTGCCGATCCGACTGCATCGCCGTCTGGCCGGGCGTGCGAGGTCAGCACGAACCTCTGGTGCTGTTCGATCTGCCGGAGCACGTCCTCGAGCACGTCGCTATGCCTTTTTTCCACCAGGATCCTTGCGGGCCTTGTTACGTTTTTTCGCCCGCGCCAACAACTCCTCGACTCTCGCTTTTTCTTGTTCTGCACGGTCCAGCCTAAAATACAGTTCGGGAGCGCGTCTCAGATGCAGTCGCTCAACCAGTTCATGCCGGATGTAGGCGCGCGCTGCCTCCAGACCCTCCAGGCTTTCGTCCGCATCCTCGTCATCGCCTTCAACATTCACCCAAACCTGCGCGGACCTACCATCGTCCGCGATGTGGACGGCGGTCACGCTCACCAGGCCAATGCGCGGATCAGCCAGCTCGCCTTCGACCAGGGTTTCGATCTCCTCGCGCAGAGCCTCGCCAACCCGCCCGCGATGGTATTTCAGCCCACGCTTCTCCACGGTTTTCACCACCTCAGGTAAAACGCATGAGATTATCAGAAAAACGGGCGCAAGTGTGTGCTCCGGCAGCGTTATTGTCGCCGCTCTGGCCGAGAGTGATAAGTACGGAGGTAACAATATGTTAGGGCGCTCGCGCCACCGAGTTTAAGCTCTGGCGGGACCTCCGAGGCGGCCATCTCCACATGAGGACTTCTAGAAATACTCCACGAACGAATCGGCGAGGTCGGCGCCGTGGTTATTGGCGATGCGGGTGGCAGCGCGCTCCACGTTCTTCATCAGGCCGTCGAGGTAATCGCGCGAGCTGGAGATGCTGACCACGCCGATGGTGGCGCGATTCCAGAGCTCGGCGGCATCGAGCTCGGCGACTGAAACGTTGAAGCTGGTCCGCAGCCGGTCTTTCAAGCTGCGCACAACCTGGCGCCTGTCTTTGATCGACTGCGCGGCTTCGATGTGGAGTTCGAGAGTGAGCAATGCGATGGGCATTCAGTTTCGAGTTTCAGCTTCCAGTTTTGCGCAGTTCACAAAAACTGCCTGCCGCCCAGATTACTCGAAACCTGAAACTGGAAACTCGAAACTTCTAAACCATTGCTTCCGCGGCGATCCGCTCCGTGGCGAATGCCTCGATCACGTCGCGGGCTTTGATATCGCCATAGTTCGAGATCGAGATGCCGCACTCCATGCCATTGGTGACTTCCTTGGCGTCGTCCTTGAAGCGCCGCAGCGATCCGACCTTGCCCTTGAACACGACTACGTTGTCGCGCAGTAGGCGGACTTCGGAATCGCGTTTGATCAAGCCATCGGTCACGCGGCAACCAGCAACCGTACCGACCTTCGGAATGCGGAAGACTTCGAGCACTTCGGCGCGGCCCTGATAGGTTTCCTTGATCGTCGGTTCCAGCAAGCCGGTCATGGCGCGCTTGATCTCGTCCTGCAGTTCGTAAATGATCGAGTGCAGGCGGATGTCGACTTCTTCCTGCTCGGCGAGTTCCTGCGCCTTGCGCTCCGGCCGCACGTTGAAGCCGATGATGATGGCATTCGACGCCGACGCCAACAGTACATCGGTTTCGGTTATGGCGCCTACACCCGAACGAAGCAGGCGCAGCCGAACTTTTTCGTTCGAAAGTCGCGACAGCAGATCGCTGAGCACTTCCACCGAGCCCTGCACATCGCCCTTCAGGATGATGTTCAGTTCCTTGGTGCCGGCGGTCTTGATTTGTTCAGCAAGTCCTTCCAGCGATACACGGGAACTCTTGGCCAGCGCGGCTTCACGGGCTTTCTGCTCGCGGTATTCGGAAATGCCTCGGGCCTTGTCGCGATCGGCAACCACGACGAACTGATCGCCGGCTTGCGGCAACCCTTCCATGCCCAAAATTTCAACCGGCGTGGACGGTGGCGCAGACGCCAGCGGCGCTCCGCGATCGTCGAACATGGCGCGAATCTTGCCGTAAACATTGCCCACCACAAAGTTGTCGCCGGCGATGAGCGTGCCATTTTGGACGAGCACCGTGGCCACCGGTCCGCGGCCGCGATCGAGTTTGGCTTCGAGAACCACGCCCGTCGCGGCGCGCTCCGGAGTGGCCTTGAGTTCTGCCAGATCTGCAACCAGGCAGATCATTTCCATCAGCAAGTTCAAATTCGTCTTCTTTTTCGCGGAAACGTCGACGAACACGGTCTTGCCGCCCCACTCTTCCGGCACCAGCCCGCGATCGGCAAGTTGCTTCTTCACGCGGTCAGGCATGGCGTCCGGCTTATCGATCTTGTTCACAGCGACGATGATCGGCACTTCCGCCGCGTGCGCGTGATCGATCGCCTCAATCGTCTGCGGCATCACTCCGTCATCGGCAGCCACAACCAGCACCACAATATCGGTAGCCTTCGCTCCGCGCGACCGCATGCGAGTAAACGCTTCGTGACCGGGCGTATCGAGGAATACGATCTCGCGTCCGTATGCCGGAGATTCTTTGTCAGTAATGCGAACTTTGTAGGCACCGATGTGCTGAGTGATGCCTCCGGCTTCGCCTTCGGCGACACTGGTGAGGCGAATCGAATCAAGCAGCGTGGTCTTGCCGTGGTCGACGTGACCCATGATGGTGACCACCGGAGGACGCGGCGTGACTTCGACGGCAGACTCTTCCCCGCTACCTGCGGCAGCATCGATGTCTTTCGAAGCTTGCTCTTCGAACGTGATCACGTTCGTCTCGGCTCCGAAGAAGCGCGCCATCTCGCTCGCCAGCTCGGCGTCGAGAGTCTGGTTGATGGTGGCGAAAACGCCGCGACCGAGCAAGCGCGAAATCAAATCCTTGGCGCGAATGTCGAGTTTTTCCGCCAGATCCTTAACGCTGATGCCTTCCGTGATTGTGATATTGCGCGTGATCGGCATCGGCTCGTTCGACACCACCATGCGCGGTGGTGGCGTGTAGCCCTTCATTGGGCCTTCTTTTATGCCACGCGGAACATAGCGCTGGCCGGGCCGGCGCGCCGGAGCACCAGGCCGAGCACCCGGACGAGCCGGTCCCGGAGGCGGGAGCCCCGGACCCACACCCAGCGGACGCGCACCTGCTGGCGCCTGGCGCGTGGGATGCATCGGACGGCGTTCACCGGGGCGCAAGGGACGCGGCGGACCTCCGCCGGGCACCTGCGGACGCGG
>CAZILJ010000650.1:0-5282 GCA_964539915.1 uncultured Acidobacteriaceae bacterium
CTGATGAACTGGGCGCAGTCGCGATCAGGGGCGCGCTCGAACGCGTGCCGCAACTCGATGCCAAAGAAATTGAAGACGTCATTCTGGGCTGCGCCATGCCGGAGGCCGAGCAGGGGATGAATGTGGCACGCATCGCCTGGCTGCGTGCGGGATTGCCGGTCGAGGTATCGGCGCTGACCATTAACCGTTTCTGCTCCTCCGGACTGCAGGCGATTGCCATGGCGGCCGAGCGCATCATGAGCGCCGGCGCGGAAGTCATCGTCGCAGGAGGAACGGAATCCATGTCGATGATTCCGATGGGCGGGCACAAGATATCGCCGAATCCATGGCTGGTGGACCACTATCCCGACGCGTATCTTTCTATGGGGCTGACGGCCGAACGCGTGGGGAAGCGATTCGGCATCACGCGGCAGGCCGCGGATGAGTTCTCTCTGCGCAGCCACCAAAAAGCACTGGCGGCGATTCAAGCCGGAAAGTTCGACGACGAGGTTGTCCCTGTGCCAGTCAGTTTCAGCACTCCCAATGGCTCCAAACCAAAGCGACAGGAGATTGTCTTCACAGTGGACGAAGGGCCGCGCGGCGATACCTCGCTCGAGGCTCTGCTCGGACTGAAACCAGCTTTTCACATGAAGGGCACGGTGACGGCCGGGAATTCGTCGCAGATGTCGGACGGCGCGGCCGCAGCCGTCGTCATGTCGGCGGAGCGTGCAAAGGCGCTGGGCATCAAGCCGCTGGCTCGTTACGTGTCGTTCGCGACCGCGGGTTATAAGCCAGAGGAAATGGGGCTAGGACCGGTGTTCGCGATTCCGAAAGCACTGAAGATGGCGGGGCTGAAGCTGGCGGACATCGATGTGATCGAGTTGAACGAAGCCTTCGCGGCGCAGGCGCTGGCGGTGATCCAGGAAGCAGGGCTGGACCCGGAGAAGGTGAATCCAAACGGTGGCGCAATTGCGTTGGGACATCCCTTGGGCTGCACGGGTGCCAAGCTGACGGCGGGCCTGATCCGTGAACTGAAACGTCGTAACGGGCGCTACGGCATGGTGACCATGTGCGTGGGCGGAGGCATGGGAGCGGCGGGGATTTTTGAAAATCTGAACTGACACGGCGTTATAATTCGCATCAGGAGGGTTCCCTCATGGCTCTCACCTGCCTTTTCGCGTTCACGCTCCTCGTTTGTGCTCTGCCAGCTTTCGCCCAAGATCGTTCAACGAACAACCTCGCGCCAGCCAGCATGCCACGATTGGATTCGACCAACAGTGCTGCGGCCACGCCCTCTGAGCCTTGGCGGATCATTCCGAACTGGCCTGCAAAACCTGATTCTGCACAAACGCCGCTAACCTCCGAGCAAGCGTTCGCCTTCAATCAGGGCAAGGTCCCTCTGCCCCCGGGCGACCCCAAATTCGGACTCAGAACCGGGCCCTTGCTGCTGGACTCGCAGGGAGCGCTCGATGGGGACGTGACCTGCTTGAAGATTCGCAGCTACGTCGTGGCCCGCGACTCCAAAGATTCGGACTCCACGCATCCCGTAGGCTATTCGACCTGCCAACGCGCCAATCGTTATAGGTTGAAAACCGCCGAGGGACATTCGGGTTCACTGCCGGTTTCACTGCAACGTTGAGCACGATTGCGTAACATATCTTTACCTGAACTTTACTCGATCGCTACGCTCTTTGACGCGGTTCAGAGGTAAGCTTCTGCTGGGACGTGAAGTTCCAAGAACCCAGAGCATCCTCAGTTCTGGGTTCGGTTGGTAACAGTTCTGGGTTCGGTTGGTAAGAGGTGCTTTTATGCGACTCTCCAGCCTGTGTCTGGCGGCAGTTCTGATCTTTTCTCCAGCGTTAGCGGCGCAACATTCATCCGGCGGCGGGAGTTCTGGCGGGGGCTCAGGCGGGGGTGGTGGATCCCACACTTCCTCCGCTGGGTCAGGTGCTTCAGGCGGTTCGGCAAGCAGCCATAATTCCAGCGGTTCCTCAGGCGGCTCGGTGTCGCACAGCTCGTCAGGGTCGCACAGCGCGCCAATTTCGGAGGGCGGGAGTGTCCACAGTTCCGGCTCTGGAATCGGCGGGTCCCGCTCCGTCGTGTCTTCGCCTCACTCAAACGCCCCGAACTCGATCCGTCAGCCAAATTCCGGTCCGAGAACCAAGTATGAAACGGTTGGAAAGAAAGGCTTTTTCTCATTCTTGCGCCGGCCCATGAGGAGACCCCAGCCCAAAGCTGAGCCGAAACCGAAGCCTGTCGCCGATCTGCGGGGGAGGCTTTGCTTCAAAGGCCCGTGCGTGGTTTGTCCCGCAGGAGGAGTTCACGGCGGCGGATGTCTAAGCGGACTCGACCCTCAACGCAGAAATAATTTCTGCTCGGCTCGAGAGATTTGGAACGGCGGTGTTTGTTTGTCGCAAACCCATTTTGTGGATGACTGCAGCGGGTTGCGCTTCGCGATGGAACGGCAGGCGCAGCGCATGCAGGCCGCCGAGTCGGCGCAGCAAAGCGCCTGCGCCTCAGCAGCCACCGAGGAGTGCTCAGATTTCACCAACACCTCGCTCAGCGAGACGAGTCTCTACCGGGCGTTGCAAAGCAGATACCGGCAGTGCCGGCAATCGATCACAGCCTATCCATTTGGCGGCACCGCGGTCTGGAGTTATGCGTCGGGGCTGTCGTTTGATGGGCTGGTGAAGGATGGGGACAATCGCTAGAGGCAAAGAGCGCGCAAGATTGGCGGACGGAGTTCGAGCGCGAAAATTCTAAAACCTCCAGAAATCCGGCATGAAAGACCCATAAACGCCGGAGTTCGCACCCTATCATTCCCTTCCTTCCAGCATTAGAATTATCGGATACATTCCGCCGCGTCTCTGGTGGACTCGGCGTCGTGGGTGGTTTCTCTGCATTTTTCTATTGGGGGACAACACAGACATGGCAACGACCACGGCAGTTCCGAAGAACAAGATTTCCGGTGGCAGCTTTTTGCTGGAATCCAGACAGCCCGAAGAAGTTTTCACGCCTGAAGACTTCACTGAACAACACCAGCTTATCGCGCAGACGGCGGAAGAGTTTGCCATAAACGAGATCCTGCCGAATGTCGAGAAAATCGAGCACAAAGATTTCTCCGTTTCCCGCGACCTTCTGAAAAAGGCGGGAGAGCTCGGGCTCAGCGGCGTCGAGATCCCCGAAGCGTACGGTGGGCTCGAAATGGACAAGGTGACCGCGGCCGTGATCGCGGATCACATCGCCAAGTATGCCGGCTTTGCCACGACCTGGGGAGCTCACAGCGGCATCGGCATGTTGCCCATCGTGTATTTCGGCACCGAAGAACAGAAGCACAGGTATCTGCCGCGCCTGGCCTCTGGCGAGATTGTCGGCGCGTATGCCTTATCGGAAGCCTCTTCTGGCTCCGACGCACTCAACTGCCGGGCTCGCGCCGAACTGTCATCCGATGGCAAGCATTACGTGCTCAACGGTGAGAAAATGTGGATTACTAATGCGGGCTTCGCCGACCTGTTCACGGTTTTCGCAAAAGTCAATGGCGAAAAGTTCAGCGCATTTCTTGTCGAGAGAACTTTTCCCGGTTTCTCGGTTGGCGCTGAAGAACACAAGATGGGAATTCGCGGATCATCGACCTGCCCCATCATACTCAACGACTGCAAAGTACCGGTGGAAAACTTGCTCGGCGAAATTGGCAAGGGGCACGTAATCGCCTTCAATATTTTGAACGTGGGCCGCTTCAAGCTCGGCGCGATGTGCGTGGGCGGAGGCCGCGTGTCTTTGGAAAACGCTATCGGATATGCAAAGCAGCGCAAAGCCTTCAATAAGGTCATCGCGGATTTCGGGCTGGTGCGCGAAAAGATAGCGAATATGGCGACGCTGCTCTATGTGGGTGAATCGCTCGTCTACCGCACGGTCGGAATGATGGACGTTGCGCTCGGTGACGTCGACAAATCGGCTGCCGATGCGAGCAAGCAGACCCTGAAGGCGATTGAAGAATACGCTGTCGAGTGCTCGATTATTAAAGTGTGGGGCTCGGAGATGATTGACTACGTTGTCGACGAGACAGTGCAGATTTACGCAGGCTACGGATTCGTGGAAGAGTACCCAGCCGAGCGCGCGTATCGCGATGCCCGCATCAATCGCATTTTCGAAGGCACCAACGAGATCAACCGGCTGATCATCACCGGCTTTCTGCTGAAGCGTGCGATGACGGGACAGTTGGCGTTAATGCCGGCGATCAAGAGACTGATGGACGAGGTGCTTTCTGGGCCGTCGTCGGCTGAAGAACTGGAAGGCGCGCTGCCCGAAGAACGGAAATTGGTTGCCCAAGCCAAGAAACTTGGCCTCTTTGCAGCTGGCGCGGCGACACAAAAATACATGCAGGCGATTCAGGATCAGCAGGAGATCATGGGCGCGATCGCGGACATGACGATTGAGACGTATGCCATGGAATCGGCTGTGCTGCGGGCGCAGAAAATCGTGCAGGCAAAGGGTGAGGCGGGCGCGGCCCTGCCGATTGCGATGACGCGCGTATATCTCTCGCAGGCAATGGAGAAGGTCGAGTCGGCGGCCCGGAAGGTGATTGCGGCGGTTGCGGACGGAGATATGATGCGGACACAGCTGGCGATCCTGCGCCGATTGGCCAAGTACGAGCCGTTCAACACCATCGATCTGCGGCAGCAGATCGCGCAGAAGATGATCGAGCGCGGCAAATACTCGCTGGCCTAAAATCTGGGCCACAGAGGGCACAGAGTCACGCAGAGGATTCTTACGTTCTTCTGTGGAACTTTGTGCCCTCTGTGGTTAGCGTTTGCCTTTTCGTTCCCCTCTGATACAAATGTGGCGATGAAGATTTTTATTCTGCCTCTCGCCGCCACAATCGCGATTGTCACATCGCTGGCAGCCCAGTCGAATTCAATTCAGCAGCAGGATTCCGCGGCGTTCGACGCGGACGGCACCGCCCACATCACACGCGTCGTGCCGATACCCACAACCATCAGTGCGGAGGCACAGCGTTGGCTCGCGTCGCTTACCCAGCAGAAGGGTGGACCGCAAACGCTGGCGGAGCGCCGCGCACGAACCGATGAGTGGAGGAAGTTTGGCTCTGGAGAAGCACGTAGGTATTATCCCGCCAACGTTGAAGGAACAACTCTGGCGGGCGTCCGCACCGACATCATCACGCCACTCACGATGCCCGAGGCAAATCGCAACCGAGTGTTGATCAACCTGCATGGTGGTGGATTCAATTCTGATTCCGGATCTTTGATCGAGGGGATTCCGATCGCAAACCTGGCAAAGACAAA
>CAZILJ010000651.1:0-3149 GCA_964539915.1 uncultured Acidobacteriaceae bacterium
AAGGGCTTCGAGAAAAGGTTACGACGGCCTGATTTTCCACTGCTGGCGAGATTTGTTTTGCGCGGGACTGCTGGGGACAGTTCTGTGTTTTGCACACAGGATGACTTTTGCAGTCTTCCTGTGTGTTTCCGTTTAGTGGCCGACCCAAGCGAGGCCGTCGGGTCCCTGCCCGGCTTCGATGCGGCCCACAACTTCGAGCGAATGCAAATCGATTACGGCGACGTACCCGTCAGGCGAGCAAGCCACGTAGACGCGCGACCCGTCGGGTTGCATAAGAATTCCGGCAGCGCCATCTCCCACTCTTATACGCTTCACCTCTTTTCGGGTAACTCTGTCACGGGGTAACCTCTGTGGCTACTCTGCGAGGTGCGTATGAAGTGTTTTTTCCTCTCTCTGTCGCTCCTGTTCCTCACTCTCATATCCTCGACCTCATTTGCGGACCAAATCTTCCTGATGCCAAATACTGGGAGCGGCGATAATTTTGGATTTATTGGATACAAGAACGGGCACCAACTCTTTTTGGGCGGCGGAACACCGTTCGACTTCTTTGGCAATGGCGGCTACGCACCGGGATCGGTATTCGGAGGAGGCGCCACGCTTTTTCTTGATCCAGCCGACGTGTGGATTAACGGCGCGCCCATGGAGTTCGGTTTTCCTGAGACCATGTCGTTCATCTTCGGGTCCTCTGTTACCCTCCCTACCAACGGCAGGGATTTTACAGTCCCTTGGCAGATCGGTTTCTCTGCGACAGGAGTCAGCTTCGCCACGGGGCAGACCATTCAACTCGGGGGGCAAGGAAGTGGAAAGCTATCCCTTTACTTTAATCCCGTGACTAACCTCTACTATCCCGGCTCCTTCGTTCAAACCCCCGAGCCAGGCACTCTAGGATTTCTCGGTACCGGTATCCTAGGCATCTTGGCTTCGGCTCGAAAGAGACTAAAGACGCCTGGGGCGTGATTGATGTCTGCACTCCAGAAAGTTTTAGTCAATTGTTCAAATCAGAGATATCGCTCGTCGAGGGGTTTTGTTCCGTAATGGGAATTTCTCGCCAATGGCTTGCATGGGGCTTGCTACTCACGGTTTCATGATCGGATCGAGGCGTGCACAGCCCACCCGAAATCGCCTGCGACGCCTGCTGTCACGGCGTACTTTCGAAGGCCCTCCAAGAACTCCTCAACCACGGCTGGGGGTGGCGGTACGGATCCTGTCATGGCCCGGTGCCGCAAACGCGGCGGTGTCGCCGATGCCGTGCTCGTGCTGCCAAGTCAAAGAGGCGGGCGCGAACTGCGGATCCGACGGAAACGGACGGTGCAGTTCGCGGTCGTAGCGATCCAAATTGAAGCCCGGACTGAGCGGGGTTTTCATGAACTGCGCCAACTCGCGAACCCAGTTTCCGAAGGTCCGCCGGTTCTGGGGCAATGCCGCATATCGACGAGCGATCGTCTCGAAGTCTTCGGCGGGGCGGCCGGTCACATCGAGCACGTTAGTGGTTGGTGCGCCCGGCTCAAAGGCGCCGCGTTTGTGATCATCGATGTAATAACGCACGTTGCTCATGACATCGATGGACATGCCGGCCATCCTGGCAGCCTTCATGAACAACCAGGTCGGCGTCGGCACGACTCTGACCGATCGTCCGACGGCTCGGCCGATCGCTTTCGCCATGTCCTCCGCGCCGAGGAGTTCCGGTCCGGTGGGGCGGTAGCTCTTCCCGGCGTGCCGCGCCGGATTCATCAGGGCCGCGACGGCTACTCGCGCGATGTCCTCGTTCGAGGGTGGCGCGTTGCGGCTTTTGCCGTACATCCACGGGAAAAGGCCGAGATGCGCCGCCAACCCTATCGTCACCAGATAGGAGTCAGCGAAAAAGCCTGGGTTGACGATCGTATGCGCAACTCCGGGGGTCATCGAAAACAACCGATCGACCAGCCAGTGCTGGCGGGTCATGAGCGAGGGATGCGACGGGCTTGCTAGCCATTGAGTCAGGCATACGATGCGTTCGAGCCGGGCTTCCTTGGCCGCGACCGTGAACGCCACCGCCCCCTGAATCATGTACGGATCGAGAGGCGGACAATAATAGGCGCCCTGAACGTCCCTCAGCGCGTCAGCAATGCGCTCGACGTCGCTCATGTCCGCGACTGCGATCTCGGCCCCTTGCGCCTTCAGCAGCGCACTCCGGTCATCTTCCCGGCGCACCAAGGCGCGGACGGGATAGCCGGCTTTCAACAGTTCGCTGGCAACGATCCTGCCTGTTTTCCCGGTCGCGCCAGTCACGATGATTCTGGGCTTGGTCATGATCGTCTCCTTCTAAAGCCGGTTCCTGCAGCAGCGCCATTTCGAGGAGTCACTGGAATGCAGCTGGGTTCAGCGCCCTCAGCGGCGTCAGCGGCCCGACCGGAATGTATGCGTGATCCATCAAATGTGCTTTCGCGAGCGGCAGCGTTTCCATCAGGGCGCGCGCCTCGTCCTCGGTCTTCGCATCCACCAGGAAGATGACACCCTTGCCATCGCCGCGCGAATACCACTCGCGAATTTTCCCGTCGAGATAGAGCTTTACAGTCGCCTGAATCTCGTCCGGAATTACAGCCATGACTTGTGGAACGGTTACGCCCTGCCTGGGAGTCTGAATGACAAGTACTGCGATGGTTTTAGGTATGGCCCCGCTGGGCAAGCTTTGGCCAGCCTCGGGTTGCGATTGCGCGAAGGACAGGGCTGGAAGCACTGCCATAAGCAAAGCGATCATGCATTTCATCGGTTTTTCCTCTCGATTTAGCTTGGTGGCCGTTTCTTCTTATAAGAGTACTGTCGTACTCTATAGAGATGCAGTGACATCAAACTAAATCGAGAGGAGAATCCGATGAACTTCATGATCCCTTTGCTTATGACAGCGCTTCCAGCCCTGTCCTTCGCGCAATCGCAATCCGAGGCTGTCCAAAGCTTGCCCAGCGGGGCCATACCTAAAACCACCGCAGTGTTTGTCATCCAGACTCCCAGGCAGGGCGTAACCGTTCAACAAGTCATGGCCCTGATTCCGGACGAGATTCAGGCGACGGTAAAGCTCTATCTCGACGGGAAAATTCGCGAGTGGTATTCGCGCGGAGATGGCAAAGGCGTCATCTTGCTGGTGGATGCGAAGACCGAGGACGAGGCGCGGG
>CAZILJ010000652.1:0-3702 GCA_964539915.1 uncultured Acidobacteriaceae bacterium
CAAAGGTGTGGCTGAAGAGCGGCGGATACATCGTTATCAACCAGACCGAAGCGCTGGTCGCGATCGACATCAACACCGGCAAGTATGTCGGTAAGACTGCGCGCCTGGAAGACACCATCGTCAAAACCAACGTGGACGCGATTAAAGAGATCGTGCGCCAGATACGGCTCCGCGACCTCGGGGGTATCATCATCATCGACTTCATCGATATGGATGAGCGCCGCAATCGCCAGCGCGTGATGCAGGCACTGGAAGAAGAACTCCGCCACGATCGCGCTCCTTCGAAGACGCTGCAGTTTAACGATTTCGGGCTAGTCGCCATCACCCGCAAGCGCGTGAAGCAGTCGCTGGAACGCACCATCGGCGCGCCTTGTCCGTATTGCGAATCGACCGGGTATGTGAAATCTGTCACCACCGTGTGCAATGAGATTTACGTGGAGATGCGAAAGATCGCCAAGCACCTCGAACACGAAGACGTCATGTTGCGCGTCCATCCGGATGTGGCCAAGGAGTTGAAGTCCAACAACGGTCGCTTGCTGAACGAGATGGAAGAACTGACGAAGCGCACGATCATCGTGAAAAGCGATCCGGCAGTGCATCAGCAGCAGTTTGACATCAACTAGCTATTTTTCAGCGATCGGTAAAGACGAGCGGAAGACCGCTCGTCTTTACTTTTGGAGCGATATTGGATCGGCGCGGGAGTGCCATGATCGAGGATCTGAGGATGAGAAATCGAGAAAGGGCATGCTCGCTCTAGCTGACGTTAGCTAGAGTCTTCACGGCGACATCCGCCTGGTTGCGCAGCTTCTGCACCGACTCGTGAATGGTTCTGGCGTCTGCGCCCGAATCGCTCTGCTCGGCCATCTTTGCCACGCTGCCCGCATCCTCAGTGGACGTACTGGCCATATCCAGCAAAACGACCACGGCGTCGGCATGCAGCTTCCATAGCGATGACATCTTCTGGCTGCGCTTCAGCTCTTCCAGTTCAGTGCTGATGCGCGCCGAGATCGACACCATTCGAATCAACGTACGGGCCACATCAGCGCGCAGGCTTTTTTCCTCTAGGTAAGAAGCACCATACGCGTCGGCCTCCGGGGTCGTTAATGTCAAATTGAAAAATCGCATGGGCACGACTTGCCGGTATTTCGGATCGGCGACTCGCACGAACACGCGAATGGATTCCTCCACGCGACGCAGTTTGCTTTCCTCAGCCGAGAGTTGTTGTGCTGTAACGGCAGGCGGTTGGAACACTGGAACCACAGTCGGAGCCTTCGTCGTTTCCGCCTTGGCGGCTTTCGCGGCCGCGGCGGAACCAGCTGCTGGGCGCGATGTCTGGCTAGCCGGGGTCAGCAACGAGCGGCGAATCGGGGGACGGCGGTCCAGTTCTTTTTTCAGTTTCGAAACCCGGCGGAACTTTTCAAACGCGCTGCCATAGTCAGCCCGAAGCATCTGCTTCCCTTCAATCGCCGCCACATGGTCGACCGTTACCTCCACGCCATCGACCGTGGTGAGAATCGTTCCGCCCATTTCTTCCAGCGCTTGCCCAAAGGTTTTAATCTCGCCGAGCGCCTTGGCGAACAACTCGTCAAACTTCTTTCCGAAAGTCGCATTGTAGGCAGAAACCGTGGCCAATACCCCAGGGTGATAAAACGACGCGTCCAGCCACTGCTTCAGTTCTCGCACCCGCTCGATGATGCCGGAATCGATGAGCATGTTGAAGTCCCGAAAGCGGCCAATCTCTTCGCGCAGCGGATCAAAACGCCTCAGGAGTTGCACATGTTCCTCGGGAAGCGACGGCACATCGGAATCGGCGAGGATTTCGATCAGCGCGATTTCAAAAGGCGAGAGTGGCAATGAACCGTCGAGCCCGTAGCCGCTCTGCTGCCACTGTCCCGGCACTCGCGGATGACGGTAGAGGAAGGTCGCAATCAGATCGGTCTTGTCGCGGTTGACGTCGCTCGGTTCGCGCCGCCGCACAAAATATCGCAGCAGAGCCTCCGCAACTTCGGAATCCGTGTCGGGAGTCAGAGCCTGCCGCACCATCGCCGGCGTAATCGCCATGTCCAGCATGTGCAGCCAGAGATACATCCGCGAAAGAGTGGTCGGCAATTCGCGATCGGAATGGCGTAGCGCATCCTCGTCGAGACCGCTCGGAATGGGGACATCCCCACCAAGCACATCCCGCATGAGCTTCTGGTAGAAGCCCTGAACCGTCGCTAAGATAGCCAACTCAAACCGAAGATCTTCGGCCAAACGTTCCCCCAAGAGGAGAAATTCCCTCGAAAGCTTTACGATGTCTTAAGTAGAGACGAAAAGTAACTTCGGCCGCAAGTTACTACCGGAGTGAGATTGCCCCGCAATGAAACCAGCCCTGGAAGTACATGGACTTCGGTGCAGACGAGAAGTGATGACGAAGTGTCAGAAAACGACGGCCTTGTTGCCATAGAGCAGCACTCGGTTTTCGACGTGCCAGCGCACCACGCGCGATAGCACTGCCTTCTCGAGGTCACCACCCTTCCGGATCAGATCCTCGACCGTGTCACGATGGGACATATGTACCACATCCTTCTCGATGATGGGGCCGTCGTCGAGCACCTCAGTGACGTAGTGGCTGGTGGCGCCAATCAGCTTCACGCCGCGCTCGAATGCTTGGTGGTATGGCCGAGCGCCAACCAACGCCGGCAGGAACGAGTGGTGAATGTTGATGATCTGCTTTGGCTGCGGGTTGACGAAGTGGTTGGATAGAATTTGCATGCACCGCGCGAGCACCATGAAGTCCGGTTTGTCGCTCGTCGATCAGTGCCTGAATTGTTCACCCCGGCCTCAATCTGGCTGTCTTTCGCCACGGCTACGATCACATAAGGAATGTTATAAAAGTCGGCAATTGCCTGATTGTCGGCCCGATTGGAGGAGATCTGCGGGATCAGACAGGCAAGTTCGCGGCTCTGATGACGATAAAGCAGATCGACCAAGCAGTGGTCGTAGTTCGAAACGGTGCGCCGACTGAGCCCGGCGCCAGTTCATGCCGAACGCATCCGCCACGGACGAAAAATATTTACGGAAGTCAGCGAGATCGACGTCGAAATCTTTCGGACCGAACTCGACGCGCATCAAGAGAGACCTGATTCCGCATCGGCGTGTTCGTCGGCGTGCGGAATGTTGCCATGGTGCCGGTAGACGAAGTCCGCAATCGGGGCGAGTTCGCCTTTAGGTCGGGACCGCTGGTCAGGAGAATAGCACTATTCTTCGCCTAGCCTGCGCGGAGCGGTCCTCATGCTGAATGATGCTGAATAAACTCGGGCAACGGACAACGACGCGGTTGATCTAACGCTTCAGGTCCTTCAAAATCTCTCGCGCAGCGTTGGCCCCGGAGCCCCCGGTCAAGCCCGCTCCGGGGTGCGTGCCGCTGCCACATAAATACAAATTCTGGATCGGTGTGCGGTATCGTGCCCAATCGAGCAGCGGCCGCATGGTAAAGAATTGATCAAGCGCAAGATCCCCATGAAAGATTTGACCGCCGGTGAGCCCGTATTTGTCTTCCAGATCGCGCGGCGTAATGATCTTGTGCGTCAAGATCAGTTCGGGCAGATTCGGAGCATACTGTGCCATGGTCTGCACCACGGTTTGGCCGAGCGCATTACGTTGCTGATCCCAATCGCCCTTCAGCTTATAGGGCGCGTACTGCATGTAAATCGACATCAC
>CAZILJ010000653.1:0-7002 GCA_964539915.1 uncultured Acidobacteriaceae bacterium
CCAGTCGCGTGAGCGAACTGCCGACGGCTCCGCTCGCCATCTCCCAGCGCAGCAAATCGATGAAATGTTGCCAGCTCATGCGTGCTGTCTGCCTGTCCGAGCCAAGCTTCCGATGCCGGATTCTACCATCGGACCCCACTACTCCCGCGTTACCTCGCTGATTACCGGGCGCGGTAAAGAATGGCGCTCGCTTGCCCCGTGGTGTGAATTTCCACGAGCGCCTCCAGATGCCGGGCCTGAACCGCTTGCCACACTCTGTCGCCCTCAAAGGCCAGCACGTAATCGGCGTATTTCGCGGGGTCCGCCAAAGCATGCTCCCAAAGACCTTCGGGGTCAGCGGGCTGTCTCCAGGTGCGGTGATTCCCTTCGTTGATCACTCGCTTCAGCGGCATCCCCGCCTGCTGCACGGCGCCAACGTGGTCCCCGAGATACATCAGCAGAGTGGCATTGGACGGCAGCTTACGCAGCCAGATCGCGACTTGAGTGTCCAGTTGGTTGCGCGTGCGCATGTTGACTCGTGCTTCTTGCAACGAGACTGGCAGGGTGCGCCAGACCGTTGCATAACTCGCGATCACCAGCGCCAATACTCCCATTACGCACGCTGCGCGCAGCCGGAAATTCCACCCTTCGGACCGCGCAATTCCGTCCGCGACAATCGCCAGCGCCACAGCGAAGGCCGGAAGCATCTGCAATCCATAGCGCACGTTGTAATGGGAGAACGGCCACCAAGGTGGGATGAAGATCGGAACACCCCCGTAGGCCACCGACAGCGCGTAGAAGGGCAAGGGCACCAGCAAGAAGAGCAAAGCCGGCAACGAGCGCGGCGAAGACTCGCCGGGCCTACCCTGTTGCTGTCGGCGAGTGAAAGCGGGGACCACCATGCCGACAACTGCCATCAAAACCCACGCCCGCTCGAGCCACTCGTTGTCTGCCAGGTTCACTTCGGCGGATTTCAGAAAATACATCCCCGCCAGCACTGGATTGCCACTGCCCGGATGTCCTCGAGAGGCGCCGTTCTCCGTCCGGCGTTCGATTGCCTTGGCAGAATAAGGCCCATTGGCAAACTCCAGCGGATTGCGATAGACGATTCCGTTGTAAGCGAGCCACAACGACGGCGCTGCGGCCGTGATCAAGACGACCTTCACCGCTGCCGCTCTGGGTAGGCGCAATGACGACGCCGTGCGCGCGGCTCCATCGCTGGATCGCCAGCTAAGCAACCCGACCGTTGTTACGATCGCTGCCGCGAGAAACCATCCGTCATAGCGCGTCAGGCACGCTGCTGCCAGGCACAACCCGCACTTGGTGAGAGCCTTCGCCTCCCCCCGCACAAACTCGCTGAAATAGACCACCACCCAGATAAAAAACGCCAGATAGAGCGCTTCCCCCATGGCGGTGGTCTGCATGTAGATCAAATTCGGATTGGCCCCGTACACCAATGCTGCGGTCCACGCTGCCAGCCGAGCGGGCCCGTCCGGCTCGATGCCGCGAGAAAGAACGCCGCGAACCAGCCGGAACATTCCGATCACTCCAAACACATACGCCGCCATCGATGGAATCGAGCCGCCCCCGCCCCGCTGCCACATTTCATCGGAGATCAGAAAAGGAATCATGAGCAGGTGCGGCAGCGGCAACCACACCGTTCCCAGTTGCAGCAGGCCGGGAGTTTTCGAATCGAATACGCGGCGCGCGATGTTGATGTGGGCAACCGCATCGCCATACAGCAGCACGTCGCCGCGCTGGTAGTAAGCCAGGAACGAAAGAACCGAAACACAGGTCGCCAGCCAGGCCAGCAGCCTGACCTCGGAGTCCCGGTGGGAATTGGGAGGCGCGTTCTTCAGTTTTCTAGCCACAAACGATCACCGAAACGAGCGGACCTCGAGGCAGGCTACTCCAGGTGTGTCAGTTCTCGAAAGATCTCAAAACGTGCATCGATATCCTCCCGGGTCAACGACTGCAGGCGCTCTGTACCAAAGCGCTCGACCGCGAACGATCCCATCACGCCGCCGTAGAACAGTGCGCGCTTGAGAACCTCACGGTTTAGCTCACCCTGGGATGCCAAATAGCCCATGAATCCGCCCGCAAAGGAATCGCCCGCCCCGGTTGGATCTTTCACCTCTTCGATGGGCAGTGCCGGGGCGCGAAACGGATGCCGTCCAAGGCCAAAAGCTCCCTCGCGAAAGAAAATGGTCGCACCGTATTCGCCGTGCTTGATCACCAGCGCCTGCGGACCCATCTCTAGCACCTTCTTCGCGGCCCGCGGCAGATTCGCTTCGCCGGCGAGCATCTTCGCCTCCGTGTCGTTGATCAGCAACACATTGACCAGTTTCAAAGTTTCCTGAAGTTCTTTCAGTGAGCCTTTGATCCAATAATTCATGGTGTCGCATCCGGTCAGACGAATGTGATTCAACTTCCGCCGCACGTCCGCCTGCAGGGTCGGCTGAATATTCGCCAGGAAAAGGAAATCGGTATCTTCGTACTCCTTCGGAATGCGCGGTTGAAAAGCCTCGAATACATTCAAGTCCGTGAAATTCGTTTTGGCTTCATTGAGGTTGTCGGTATACGAACCGCCCCAGCGAAATGTCTTGCCCTTGGCCCGTTCCAGTCCACGGGTGTCGATTTCGTGTTGGCGAAAAACCTTTTCCTGCTCAGGACCGAAGTCTTCGCCGACCACAGCCACTACGCGGACCTTTGTGAAATAACTAGCGGCCAGGGAAAAGTAGGTGGCCGCCCCGCCCAAGATGTTTTTGACGCTGCCCGAAGGCGACGCAACATCGTCAAACGCAACGGAACCGACTACGAGAATACTCATCCGGCAATCCTGTCCTTAGGCTGTAAACAGAAGTTCGTGATTTGTGATCAGCAGAAACCGCCTTACTTTACGTATTTTGCAAGTATCAGCTTCAATTTTTTCTTCGTCGCTGGAGGAATCTTCTTCGGGTCCGTCAATATGGCGTGCGCAAGCGCCGACGCACACTTGCACGAATGGGCGCGCGGCATTGCCCCCACCGTCTCACGGACGACCCTTGCGGCGTTCTCGGCGTTCTTCACCAGCACGGCAACGATTTGATCAACCGTCACCGAATCGTGATGGGGATGCCAGCAGTCATAGTCGGTCACCATCGCGACCGTGACATAACACAGCTCAGCCTCGCGCGCCAGCTTCGCCTCCTGCAGGTTCGTCATACCGATCACGTCCATGCCCAGGCCGCGATACACGTTCGACTCGGCCTTCGTTGAAAACTGCGGACCTTCCATGCACAGGTAGGTGCCGCCCCGTTTGCCCACTACACCGACTCTGTTGCAGGCAGACTCGACCACGCTCGCAAGTTCCCCGCACACGGGATCGGCGAAGGCGATATGCGCCACCACTCCGCCGCCGAAAAAAGTATCGACGCGATGGCGGGTGCGATCGAAAAACTGATCCGGGATGACGAAATCCAGGGGCTTATGTTCTTCCTTCAGAGACCCGACGGCCGAGATGGACACGATGCGATCGACCCCCAGTTGCTTGAACGCGTGAATGTTGGCGCGGAAATTCAGTTCGCTGGGTAGAATGCTGTGGCCGCGTCCATGGCGCGCCAGAAACGCGACCTTGCGTCCCTCGAGGGTTCCGCACACGTAGGCGTCGGAAGGCGCGCCGAACGGCGTCTTCACTCGGACTTCCTTCACCCTTGTCAAGCCGGGAATGGAGTACAGCCCGCTGCCGCCGATGATTCCAATTTCCGCCTGTGCCAATCCCCCTCCAGAACCGCTGGTGCTCTCAAGTCAAACTCGTGATTATACAGGACGAGAATCCGCCCTCTGTCCCTCGGCTACAGAGTAATTTTGGGAATGGCAGCGGCACGGAAAGCGCAGGGAGTTTCGCTACAATTTGAACATGAAGTTATGGATTGTAGCCTGCGCCATCCTCCTTCTTGCCAATTTAAGCGTGGCGCAAGACCAGCCGCCCCCCGCATCCGAGCCGAACTCCGTCACCGTTCCCGCGGCCATCGATCACAACCGTGTTGTGATCAACGCCGACATGCCGCTCCCCAACGGCTCGACCGAGCGCGTTCGTGCCTGGATGGATAACGGCGATCCCGATCTCTCCCTCTCCCGCCGCCTCGCTACCCTGTTGGGGCTTGCGGTTTCCTGCAATGAAAAGGAATGCTCTTCTCCTGCGCCGCGCGAGATGATTATCGGCGGAATGAAGATCCCTCTCTCGGGCGTCCGGCAAGCAACGATTCCGCTGAAGCCCGTAAACGCGGCGTCGAAGCTCGCCCCCGGCATGGGCGTCGAAATCAACCTGCCGGCCAGCATTCTCCGCCACTACGACGTACTGGTGGATTTCCCTGGTCTCAAGTTCTCGATTGGCGCCCCCGGCACACTCCATTTTCGAGGGCCCAACGGCAAAGTCCAGGTAAATGCGGAGACCGGTCTGATTCAGATTCCCAGCCAGATTGAGAATAAGAAATACAATCTCGCTCTCGACATGGGCTCCAATATCAGCTTCCTTTCCGCGGACTTGTTCGACAAGCTTGCCGCGGCCCATGCCGCTTGGCCACGCATGATCGGCGCCGTGGGCTCGGCGAATATGTGGGGATTAGACGAGGAACCGGAGTGGAAAGTCATGCGCCTCGACCGCGTGCAGTACGGACCGCTATTCCTCGCGAACGTGGTAGTTGTCGACTTTCCCAAAGACCGGATGGACTACTTCGCGAAGCGCGCCGCCGTCCCAACCGCCGGACTGATCGGTTCTAACGCTTTGCTCAACTACCGGGTCGGACTCGACTACGCTCACTCTACGGTCTACTTCGAATTCGGACGCACGTTCAACTTCCCAGACTTCGATGTCATCGGACTCATCCTGCGCCCCGAGGACGACGGCAGATTCACCATCCTGGGCATCGCCGATTTCGAAGGCAAGCCGTCGGTAGCGTCGGGGCCTGACGGCATCCAACCAGGCGATCATCTGGTCACAATCGACGGCATCCCGGTTGGCGGCTCGACCCTGGGACAGGTCTGGAACATGCTCGGAGGAACTCCAGGCCAGGAACGCAAATTGACCATCGAGCGCAGCGGAAAGCAATTCACCATCGCGGCTCAAGTGCAACATTTCCTGGGAGAACTGCCGGACGAGAAGGAACTCAAGAAAAAGAAGTAACTCGAGTCCGATTTTAGTTGGCCGCCGATGCGGCTCCGAACACTTCCCTTTCCAGCGCCGCGGTCGTCGCTGCGTCCAGACTCTCACTCACCAATACCGTGTCGCCTTGCTCCTCGATTACCACTACGCCATCTTCGGTTGTCCATGTATGTCTGCCCTTCAGTAAATCTGCCGGGACGTCAGTCGGGGCATCCGCTCCCGTCGCAGAAGTTCTCGCCTCATCGACTTTTTTATATCGTTGCTTCAGCGATCGGGCATAGATCTCCGCAAACTCTTCGGCCTTGTCGGCGTTCGACCAGCGCGAAACATAAAGCAGACCCAGGGGCGCGCTTGCGGCGGAATTCGACTTGGGATCAGCCTTGGGCTTGGCCGCGTAGTAATATCCGCCCCGCCACGCCGGATAAAGTTTCTTCGACAACGGTTTTCCCGCATATTGCTCGATCAGCACTGCCACGTCGAACTCGCCCATCGCACCAATATCGAACTTGTCATAGTCCTTGAAATCATGTTTGAAGTCGGGCACCCGCATGGGCTCGATCCTTTCGTCGGACAGGTAGGTTTCCGGCTCCATGATCTGCCGAGTCGTATGCGGCGGATTCTTCAACACACCGGCAAACGCTTTTTCCTTCCCGCCTTTCTGCATCAGCTGGACGACGAACTGCATGCCGTAGCTGTACGGAAACGTGAGCGACTCTTTCATGAAAACGGGCGCCTCATTGAATACTTTGGTGCTAGGCGTGCCGGTGAGGGTCTCCTCTTCCATTGCATCCACCAACGCCGGCGAATCGGCGATCGTGTGCCCGGTTGGCGCTATGGCGTATTGAAACATCATGGCCTGCGCCTGTCCTTCGATCACGGCTTCGCGCGCATTATCCATCTCGTCGTTTTCGATGTCTGCGGGAGTCGGGTCTTTTTTTATTTCTCCCAGATCTTTCTCACCTTTCTTCATCCACTTCTGCAGTCCGATCGACTGATCCTGAAGCGCATGCGTCAACTCGTGGGCCATGACTGGCTCCTGCTCTTCGATGGGCACCCACTCGAGCAGGTTTACAGTTTTTGTTTTTGGGTCGTAGTAGCCGGCCACCTCCTCCCGCAACAAGGCGACCAGGAATGTTTCCAGATTGAAGTCACGAGGCAGCAGACCAAACTTTTTCAACACCAGTTCCGAGCGTCGCAAACGTTTCGTGTCTTCGTCGTTCACGTGCTTGGTGAGATAAGAAACCACCTCGTCGCGGCTGGTTAGCTTGCGCTTCACTTCTTTTTTGATGGGCAGGCCTGTCTGCTTGCTGTCGAACTCCAGGATCTCGTCGACCGAGTGAAAGAGTTCCTCTGCCTGCCGCGGCGTAATTTTGACTTCTTCCTTCGGCGGTTCTTCTTTCGGTGGCTGCGCAGGTGGCGGAATCGGGTTGGGCTCTTGCGGCGTGGTCGGAGCTTGGGCGGGCTGATCAGTATGATCCGCGGGACTGTTGGTCGCCGGCGCATCTTGTGCGCTCGCAGGTAACAGCGCCAACCAGGCCGCAGCCAGCACAATTGCAGAAAGCAACCGAAGAATCCTTGAGCGTCGCCCTTTAGCCGTATTCATTGAGATTGAGTTTATACGTTTCTCTATACTTTTCCCTCATGACGGTCAGCAAACCCGTCAATCTCTGGACTTCGAACGAGCACGCGCGCGACCATCTGTAACGCGCCGACTCCATTTCCCACCGGAGCGAGGGCGAATCGGCGCCGCCCGACTTCATTCCTCGCACAACGCGCCGAATCCTTGACTCGGGCACCGGTGACGGCCGCCTGCTTGGCCTGGTTCGGCGCGAGCACCCCCAAACCGAAGCCGCGGCCATCGATTTCTCTGTGACCATGCG
>CAZILJ010000654.1:0-1663 GCA_964539915.1 uncultured Acidobacteriaceae bacterium
GCAACACAGCCGATGCCACTGCTGTGCGTCTGAATCACCTGCAATAACGTAATTGCGAGCGCGCTATTCTCCCAGAACCGAACGGGAAGATGCGCTTGCAGAAGAGAATCATCTGGTGCTTCACCGGAGTGCGCTGCGCCGTTCGGAAGCCGGCCCTTCATGCCAGGGCACACATCTTGGAACGCCTTATCTGACGGGCAGTTGAGCGTCCTGCGGCTGTGATAGAGTATTGCCCAAAGCAAGGGCCGGCCGTGGGGGCTGGCCATATCGAGTCGGTTCCTCTTTACCGAAGGAGTACCTCCATGACCACTCTTCGCGATCTCTTGAAAGACCGCAAACTCTATTCCGTTGAAGCCACAAAGACCGTGCTCGACGCAGCACGTTTCATGATGGAGCACAACATTGGCGCGCTGCCGGTATTGCGCAACGGACAACTGACCGGCATTCTGTCCGAGCGCGACATCATGAATCGCGTAGTGGCCGTGGGGCGGACTCCTGGAACCACCGCAGTTTCAGAAGTCATGACCGCGAATCCACGGGCGGTCGCCGCCGACGAGAGTGTCGAGGAGTGCCTGTTCATCATGCGCGAATTTGGATTTCGCCATCTGCCCATTGTTGACGGCAAGGATTTGAAAGGACTGGTTTCCCTGCGCGATATTCTGATGCACCAGGCTGCTGAAATCGAGCGCGAGGCGCGCAAGACAGCGTCGTAGGAACCGCCGTCGGACGGCAGGCGTCGGATCTTGCAAATCTCAACTGCTGAGGTCGACTCCTGAGGCCGACACCGGACGCCTGAGGCCGGTTGTTTATTCCCGTCGCCGCAAGATTATTTCTCCGGGCTTGAGCGGAAGTTTGAAGGGAAATTCGAATATTTTCCCATCGAATGGTACGCGCAGAATGAATTCTTCCGGCTTCTTCCACCCGCTAATCCACTTGCTCTGGGTGCTGAACATTACCCAACCGCTGGTTTCAGGATTGCCTGGACCCAGGCGCCCGACGCGCAGACTATTGTTGCCGACAAATTCCTGCAGCTCCGCCGAGTCTTTCCGGAAAGCTCGCACGTAGGCTTCTTTGGTCTCTTTCTGCTCGGGATGCTTTCCCACTTCGCGGGCGGTTTGGTGATCCAACTCATCGGCGTCGTTCTGCACTTTCTGAGAGAAGTCATCGGGATCGAGCGAAGTCTTAACCACCCGGAAGTGTCTGACGAACTCGAGGGAAATATTGTTTACGTCGAAGTCGATCGCTGCCGGGCCCTTATAGCTTACGTTGAGGAGCACCGCGAAGAACGGCTCGGGCCGGTGCCGGACTTTTTCGAGTTCCTGGAAATCGACGGCCACGGTGATTCGGACGTCGCCGTGGGACAGACCATAACGATACTTGCCGTCGTCGCTGCGCGAAAAAGTGCAGCCGGGACGCTGCTCATCCCAACGCACCAGGGGAATTTTCGACTTGTCGTTGCGGGAAGCGGCGAACCCTGAGTTCGTAAGCAGCAGCACAGCGATAGCCGGCGCCAACAGAAGTTCACAAGGCGTGCGATGCCAGAACCTGCGCATGGCTTTAGTTGGTGGGCGAAGTCACCGTGAGGCTGATCGTCGGATTCGCGTTGTTGGAGGAAGTTGCGTTACTGGAAACCACGCCATTGGCGTCAACGCCCACCACCGTG
>CAZILJ010000655.1:0-7666 GCA_964539915.1 uncultured Acidobacteriaceae bacterium
TCGAGAATTTTGCGGTCGATATGCGTCAGGTCAAGATAGACCATCGGCTTGCCGTCGATGCCCAGGTTGTACTCGTAGACGACTTTGAAAATGGCGCGGGTGGCAACGTCGCGCGGGACGAGATTTCCGTACTTCGGATACCACTCTTCCAGAAAGTACCAACGTTCGTTCTCTGGAATCGACTTGGGATCGCGCTTGTCGCCCGCAGACTTCGGCACCCAGACGCGGCCGCCCTCGCCGCGTGCCGACTCCGACATCAGACGCAACTTGTCTTCACCAGGAATCGACGTCGGATGCACCTGAATGAATTCGCCGTTCGCGTAATAGCAGCCTTGCTGATAAAGAGCCGACTGCGCCGAGCCCGTACACACCACGGAGTTGGTGGACTTGCCAAAGATCGCGCCAATGCCGCCCGTTGCAATAATGATCGCGTCGGTCGGGAAGGTGCGCACTTCCATCGAGCGCAGGTCCATGGCGCAGATGCCGCGGCAGACATTGTTGTTATCGAGCACGGCCGAGAGGAACTCCCAATGCTCGTACTTCTTGACCTTGCCTTCGGATTCGTAGCGCCGCACTTGCTCATCAAGTGCGTAGAGTAGTTGCTGCCCCGTGGTCGCGCCGGCAAAAGCGGTGCGGTTGTAGAGCGTCCCGCCAAACCGGCGGAAGTCGAGCAGTCCTTCCGGCGTGCGGTTGAACGGCACGCCCATGCGATCGAGCAGGTCGATGATGCCCGGCGCAGCGTCGCACATGTCTTTAATGGGAGGCTGGTTGCCGAGGAAGTCGCCGCCGTAAACCGTGTCGTCAAAATGCTGCCAGGTAGAATCGCCTTCGCCCTTCAGGTTCTTGGCGGCGTTGATTCCGCCCTGTGCGCACACGGAATGCGAACGCTTTACCGGAACGATGGAGAACAGGTCGACGTTGGCGCCCATCTCCGCGATTTTGATGACTGCGGCCAGTCCGGCAAGGCCGCCGCCTACGACAACAATTCTGGGAGTCGCCATCTTATTGCACCGGCTTTCCGTGAGCTGCTGCCGGGTGGTCCGTGATCGTGAGGGTCATCGTTCCGGTCGGTGGTTCCTGGACCCGCTCACGGAAGGTGTACAGGCTCACCAGGCCTACCACGCTCAACAGCATGAAAAATGCGAGACACGCTCTCAGAAGCCGTTGTTGGGCCTTGTCGCCGGAGACCATGCCCCACTTCGCGGCGAACAGCCAGATCCCGTAAGCGAAGTGCCACGATGCGCAGATCAGTCCGACCACATAGAAGGCGAGCAGCCACGGATTCTGAACTTCCGCCTGCACCTTGGCAAAGGACGCTGCCGGATTTTCGTGCAGGTCGATTCCAGTAAAACGCATCGTGTATGTGTGCCATACGATGTAGAGGAAGGCGATGCCACCGGTCCAGCGCTGCGCGGTGTACATCCAGTTGCCGCTCCAGGGATAGGCCACGGCGTTTCCATCCCCGCGAAACCAGATGTAGAAGCCGTAAAGCGCGTGAAACAAAATTGGCAGCCAGATTCCGAACAGCTCCAGAAAAAACACCAGCGGAAGATTCGCCAGAAAATTGACCTGGCGCGCGTAAGCGTCCGGTCCGCTGATGGCGGTCGAGTTGGAAATCAGAATGTGCTCGAACAGGAATGCGCCTACCGGGACGATCCCCGAAAGGGAATGCAGTCGACGCAGAACAAACGAATATCCCCGACCCGCGCGCAACGGAGCCACTCCGTGCGCTACCACGGGAGCAGGAGAACTGGCTGACGCCACGTAACGCTCCTTATGAGTTCAGCGATGAGAAAAGAACTTTTCATTATCCGGTGAGGGAAGAAGTGAAGTCAAGGAAAGCATCAGGCGGATTGCCTGAGGAAATGATTCTTCTCGCAAACCAGAGGCCCGACAATCACAACAAATGCTTTCAGATGTCTTAGTCATTGTGATTGCGCCCGTGCGGCGAGAACAGTTGCTGCTTGGTCTCGAACGCAAATGGATCGTGTGAGGCCTCTAAAACTGAGGCATTACCAGCAGGCAGATCGAGCCTCAGTTTGCCTTTTTCCGAGATCCCTTCACGGAATTTGCGAATCCTTTGCATACTTTGCGGTTAAGATCCTTCTTACCGCAAAGTTCGCGAAGAACTGCCGCGAAGAGCCGAAAGCAGGACAGGCACCACCTTTACCTTCGCCATCAGTAGACGCTCGTCGTTGGTCCTCAGCGAACAGCCGCGTCAGGTTCTTCTCGCTACGTCGCACCAATCCAGAAACTGTCGAAAGGCCGCCCCTCGATGGCTGTAACCAGCTTTCTCTTCCGCGCTGAGTTCGGCGAACGTCTTCTGAATCTGCGGGGAATAAAACAGAGGGTCGTATCCGAAGCCGTTCGTGCCGCGTGGAACGTCGAGAATCAGTCCCTCGGCTGTCCCGCGAAACGTAGCCAGAGTTTGCCCATCGCGCGCGGCGGCCAGCACGCACACGAATCGGCCCGTACGTTTCTGGGCGGGAACCTTCCTCAGTTCTCGGAGCAGGCGCGCGTTGTTGGCTTCGTCGTCCGTATTCTCGTTGGCCAAGTGCGGCTGGTCCGCGGCGTAGCGCGCTGAATGCACGCCTGGGGCACCATCCAGCACATCTACCTCAAGCCCGGAGTCGTCGGCGACGACGATTTCTCCCGGAGCGTGCCGACTATATTCGACTGCTTTCTTGCGTGCGTTCTCCTCGAATGTGAGCCCATCTTCGACCACCGCCGGCAGCGAAGAGAAGTTTGGAATACCGCCAATCTCGAGTCCGTGCGGCGCAGCCGCTCCTGCGAAGTCTCTTAGCTTTCCCGGATTCGAAGTGGCAATCAGAATCTGTCGCATTGAATGAGAGAGGGGCGCTGCTCGGACTCGTGCAAAAGAATATCGCCGGTCGACATGGAAAGGATATGAATCAATTTATTAATTGCAGTTTGCAAATTCTTGATTTTACTGGCGTTAACCAGAAGCGATGCCGCCTGGGGCGGCAAAATATTGAGGCGCAAGCACTTACACGTAAAACCGTCCGGAATAAGGAGTTAGCAGATGTCTCCCTATTTGATTTGAGCTGTGGGGCTTGCAGGGCCACTCCTGGACGAACTCTCTCGCACGATTCCAGTTTGCGCTTTCTCTATTCTCAGTATCCGTATTCTCCGTAAAGGTTGTTCGTCACAAGAATCGAGATTTTCGGTCAGGGCTGTGGAAAAGCGACGAGAGTTGGCCGGATGAGATGTCGTCGAAAGCGCAATAAAGCGAGAAAAACCACCGCGACGACCGAGGTCCATCCACCCACACGGCGGTCCCAAGTTCGAATGAAATTGATCTGCACGCGGTTCATACCGGCGCCCACAGGCACTAACACTTGACCAGTCTCTGTGCTTGCGGGCCGTACTTCGTGTCCATTCACCTCGACCCGCCACGCCGGATAGCTGAACAGCCGCAGGGCTAACCGGTCCGGCGCTGACATCTCGGCCGTAAACATTCTGGACTCTGCGCGCCATTGATACATGTGAATCGCGGCATGGGCGGGTCCGTCGACGCTGACGTTGAGCGCGCCTTTGTCGATCGAACCAGGCTCTGCCCCGGCGGGAGTGTACTCGTCGGTGCCTTCATAGCCTGTCCCAGCCTCAATATTGTCCTGCATATCGCGGAGGTCGGCCGCATTGTCCCACCATGGTGGCTGAACGCGATGCCACGCCATCACGATCACCAGAACCGAGATCGCACAGACTGCCGCGCGCCACCACCAGCGCCGTATGTCATCTGTGAGAGCAATCGAAACGAAAATCGAAAGGCTTACGCTCAGGCAAAGAACCCAGCGCCAGGGGAACTGCATGAACGGCATCTTCGGCAAGATCTTCCAAAGGATAAGAGAGAAAGGGAACATGAGCGCGCCGCAGGCGACCGCCCAGACGAGCAGGGCAGTCCAAAGTTCGCGATGCTTGTCCCTCCACCGTCCGCTCATACAACCCGCCGCGCATACGAGCACCAACTCCAAGACCGCGACCCATGTGATGATGCGGTTGAATGCGTCGTGATCCGCATCGGTGGTGTGAATGAACAGAAAGTTGTCCGCAGGACGTGATCCCTCCGACACCGCTTGCGCAATATTGATCCAGCGCTGCTCATAGATCGCCGGAAACAGGTAGAAGGCCGACAAGATTGCCCCCAGCGCAACCGCAGCCCCTCCTATGAAAAGCAATCGGGGTGAGCGCTGCCTCCAGGCAAAACACAAAAGCAAGAGCGCCATTGAGTAGTGGATCATCACTGCTGCCGGAGCGTTCGTCAGCCACGCCGCTGCCAGCACCAGAGCCAACGGCACAATGGCGCGCCTGCCTTCGTCCACAGCCTTCAGAACGAAGAGCAGCAGCAGTGGGACGAGGCAACTCGCCAGCAGTTCGGCGAACGCGCTGCGCCAGTAGACAATCACCAGGTGGTAAGGATTGGCGGCATAAAATACTGCCACGAAGATAGCGTCTCGGCGATCGAGCCAGCGTCGCGCCAGCACAAACATCGAAACGCCCGCCAGCACCAGCGCGATCCAGATGTAAATCGTCGATGCGACCGTCCACGGGAAGATGGCACTGAGCAATGTGCCGAGAGTCCAAGAAGCGGGCGGATAAAACACAAATCTCGGTTCGCCGTAAGCGAAGTGCGCGAGAGGCGCCCAGCGTGCATAGAAAATGCCTTGCTTCCATTGCGAGAGAACCTCGAGCCACGAATAAAGGTGGAACTCAACATCGTGCCCCGACGGAACTCCAAAGAAGAAGAACGGGATCTCTACTGCAAGAGCCACCGCACCGATGGCGAGCAGCGGTGTCCATAACCACGACGAGTAGCGCCCAGCCGTGCCGCCTGCTCTCCTGGACGAAGCGTCGGTCGTACCTGGCTTTCGCAGACGGTTCCCCTTGCCCTTAAGTTTTCACTGTCACCGAACAAAAACTCCACACAGTCTACATTTAACCAAGATTCGGGATCTGGAAATCAAGGCCACACGAGAAACCGTCGACGGAAGCACGAGACAACAACCGGTGGGGAAGACGATGGAGGATGGAATTTGGAGTAAGGAATTCAGGTTGAGAAGATTAGACTGAGGCGACGTCTTCAGGATTGCGCTGCTGCTTAAGCTCGGACAGGAAATCGTCCTGCTGCAACGAAGCGCCGCGTCGCAGAAGCTCGAGCAACGGATCTTCCAATTCCTCAGCGGACTGGTCGGCGGATTCAAACTGGTTTAGGTCGGCGACGAGCGCCCGCGGAGAAATCAGCAATTCCGGCGTGGTCGACGAGCCTTGATGCAGAAAGCTGATCAGGTTCGCCACTTGGGCGCGCTGCTCCGCGGTGCGGGAAGGGAACTCCACGCCCATGCCGTGGCCAGGGTGTGCGACTCGAACCATGCCTTCGGTATGAACTTCAAGGTCTTCGGTTTTCAGGCAAAGATCGATTAAAGCACGTTCCGGGAAGGGCGCCTCGGTTTCAACGTAGCAACCGCCCAGGCTCAAGTCAGTGAGCGTGCAGTGTGGCACGATTTCGTCAGGGCTGGCAGCAGCCATGCCGGCGGCGGCTTGCAACCAGGCTTTCAGATTTGCGGAAACGGATTCAGGAATATCAAGGAATCGAACTCCGGTTTGTCCGTTAGGATTCGCCCAGGCTACTTCGCCGCGTGCCTCGATCGCCAAAGTACCATCCGGCAGCTGAAAATGAAAAGCCAAGACCGCTCCGCGGACTTGCGGTTCTGCCGTGAGCACGTCCATCCCGGTTTCAGACAGATCCAGGAGAATCCCATCTGCAGTGCGATTGCCGGGCAATGTGATCTCGACCGGTGCCTGTACGGGAATTCGGAATGCCCGTCGCCGCTCGCGGCTCAATAGAGCTGCAGCTGCGCGTAAGCCGGCTCTCGCGGCTTCCTCGGAAAGGGGTTTGTAAAGCACGAAGTGCGCGCCACCGGTGAGGATGTCGCGAACCCGTGTCGGATCTGCCACCAAAGCAATACTCAAGGGCTCGGTGCCCAGCTTCTTCGCATCACGCAGAACGTCGGTCGCCGCCTCAGGATTGTCAAAATCGACAATGAGAGCGTCGAACTTCTGCTGCTGGATTCGAGCCGTTGTGGTCTCCGGATCACTGCTGCGGTCCATGGCAATGCCGAAAGGGGGCAAGACTCTGCCCAAAATTTCAGCCGCCAAGTCGTCGGTGGAAACCAGTAGTGCCTGAAGAGTCATAACCTTTCGGGTCGTCCTACGCCCGTGGGATTAGGGCCAGCGAGGAGCTGTGGGCCGCGCTGCCTTCGAAGAAGCCGGACTGCCGGCACTTGCGCTTGCTTTAGCCGCCATCGCGTCCCCCGAGTTTGAAGCATCGTCTACTTCAGCGAGCACGACATTATCTTCGTCATCGTTCTCCGCCAGCAGCGGCGCTACTTCGCGTAACTTCTCCGCGGCTTGCTGGAGCATCTCGATCTGCTTGCCAAGTTGGGCGTATTTTGCCTGCTTCTGCCGCAGGACCTCATGGATATCTTTCATACTACCCCCTGTTGCCAATGTAAGGACGGCATAGCAGATGGGTCAACGGTAATCCCCGCCAGCAGATTACCGGGGTAATGGGAGTGCGCGACGAAAAGTCACTCCGGAGTGCAAGAAAAAGCCCTCCCGGTCGGCGGCTTTCGTCAGGAGGTTAAAACCTGCTGAACGATCACCCTTTGAGTTCGCGTCGAAGGGCGCGGCCAGAACGAGCAACCGGTCGCAAGTAGAAGAGCGAGCCTTGCCTGGCTCACGAACTACGACGCTGGTATCGCCATTGCCGTCGGGCGTCGAGGCGGTGAAAGCTCCTTGCGAGTTAATTCACTGTACTTCGAATTTTCGATCGCAGACTACTACAGAGCATTCTGGTGAAAGGCTTTTCATGGACCTAGGAAAGAGTCCCCAGAGTAAGACTTGAGATAGTCGCTTCAGCCCGTCAACGAAGGAAGTTTGGCAGCCGAACCCAGCAAGAAGATCGTTCCCACAACGATACTGTAGGCAGAAGTTGCAAGAGTCAATGCGCGCAGAGCATTCGGCTTGGCCAGGGTCGCCGAAAACAAGCCGGCAGCCGAGGCGCACATTAGAGTGTTCATCAACAACAGACCCAGGATGAACATCAGCAACCCTAGTAACCCAGCGCCCGTTCCACCCAGATTGGCGGCCATCAGAAACAGCAGAATTTGCGTCGGAGTTTCGGCCCCCAGCCCGTGAATCACGCCAACCAGAAAGGTCGAGGTCGTACCGTATCCGTCCCGAAAGACCTGGGGTGCTTCAACTCGGGTTCCGCCAAAGATACGGCTCATCCGCCAGTAGATCCATAAGGCTCCGTTGATCAACAGGGTAATGCGCGTGCGCGGTCGGTGACTGTGGGTTGAAGGACGAAAGAATGTGCCCAGGACATAAAGGCCCAATACCACTAAAGTGATGCCGACAAGCCGTTCGGCCCAGCGGTCGCTGGCCGCAGGCAGAGAAAGTCGGAAGACTACGGCGAGTGAACCCAACAGGGCCACGGTCGTGGCGTGACCCGCGACATAAAGCAGGCCGTAGCGCATCGCATCACTCGCCTTGCTTTGAACGCTGCTGATATCCGTAATCGCCGCGATGTGGTCATAGTCAAGGCCGTGCCGGAATCCAAGCACCGCAGCCGACAACAAGGCCA
>CAZILJ010000656.1:0-5251 GCA_964539915.1 uncultured Acidobacteriaceae bacterium
CCTGTGGGTTTTGCTGCCATTTTCCATCGTGGGCGCGCTGCTGCTGGTTTCGCAAGGTGTAGTGCAAAACCTGAAGCCTTACGACACGGTGAAGCTGGTTGAGCCGCAACAGGTGCAACACGTCAATGCGGATGGCAAGCCTGCAGTGGATGCCAGCGGCAAGCCGGTGATGGACACCGTCTCGACGCAAACCATCGCGCAGGGGCCAGTGGCGTCGCAAGAGATCATCAAGGAATGGGGCACGAATGGTGGTGGATTCTTTAACGCCAACAGCGCACATCCGTTTGAGAATCCCACGCCGCTGACGAATCTGATCGAAATGTTTGCCATCTTCGCCATCGGCGCCGGTCTCACCTACACACTCGGCCGCATGACGGGCTCCCCCGCTCACGGATGGGCGGTCTGGTCGGCGATGGCAATCCTCTTTCTCGCTGGCGTTACCGTTGCTTACTGGGCGGAGGCCCAGGGCAATCCGCTTTATCCCTCTACCATCGCGCAGCACTCTACCAACGCTCAGCCGGGCGGCAACATGGAGGGCAAGGAGGTTCGCTTCGGCATCGCCAACTCCGCGCTCTTTGCGACCGTAACAACCGACGCAAGTTGCGGCGCAATCAACGGCTGGCATGATTCCTTCACGCCACTGGGCGGCATGGTGCCCATGGTGAACATCATGTTGAGCGAGGTTATCTTTGGCGGCGTGGGTTCGGGAATGTACGGGATTCTGATCTATGTCGTCCTGGCGGTATTCATCGCCGGACTTATGGTCGGGCGTACGCCGGAATACTTGGGCAAAAAGATTGAAGCCTTCGACGTCAAAATGGCGATGCTGGTCTCGCTAGTGTTCCCGCTCATCATTCTTACGCTCACTGGAATCTCGGTAATTAAGGGTTTCGGGACGGCTGGTATTTCGAATCCGGGCCCGCACGGACTCAGCCAGATTCTCTACGCCTTCACCTCGTCGGCCGGAAACAACGGCTCCGCCTTCGGAGGACTCACGGTCAACACAATCTGGTACGACACGGCCACGGGAATCACCACGCTGGTGGGCCGCTTTTTCATGATCATTCCGATGCTGGCCATTGCCGGTAACCTGGCGCAAAAGAAATATGTGCCGCCGTCGCTAGGCACATTTCCAGTCACGACGCCGTTGTTCACTCTGTTGCTGATCAGCGTCATTCTGATTCTGGGCGCTTTGACGTTCTTTCCGGCCCTGAGTTTGGGGCCGATTCTTGAACATCTTCTGATGCACGTTGGAAAGACTTTCTAGGGAGCCCATGGCAAGCCATCACAAATCTATTTGGGACTTGAATTTAGTTCGCAGCGCGGCCTGGAGCTCGCTGCTCAAGCTGAACCCGCGCAACATGACGGGCAATCCCGTTATGTTCGTGGTCGAAATCGGCAGCGTCATCACGACCATCCTCCTGATTCTCCATCCTCATGAAGCGTTTCGCTTCAACCTGCAGATTACCTTGTGGCTGTGGTTCACGGTATTGTTCGCCAACTTCGCCGAGGCCATGGCCGAAGGCCGGGGAAAAGCCCAGGCGGAAACGCTGCGTCGAGCGCGATCGGAAACCATCGCCAAGCGTATCGGCTCCGATAAAAAGCTGGAAGAAATCCCGAGCGCGAAGCTGCGGATCGGCGATCTGGTTTCTGTATCTGCCGGCGAGCTCATTCCTGGCGACGGAGAGATCGTCGAGGGCGTCGCATCGGTCGATGAGTCCGCGATTACCGGCGAGTCCGCGCCTGTGATTCGCGAAGCGGGCGGTGATCGCTCGGCAGTGACCGGGGGAACGCGCGTCCTCAGCGATCACATCAACGTGAAGATCACGTCGAACCCCGGCGAGACTTTTCTCGACCGCATGATTGCGCTGGTGGAAGGCGCTTCACGTCAGAAGACACCCAACGAAATCGCACTCAACATATTGCTCGCCGGACTGACCATCATCTTCCTGCTGGCTGTCGTCACGCTGCAGCCGTTTGCGATCTATTCCGGATCTCCACAGACCGTTTTTGTTCTGGTCTCGTTGTTGGTGTGTCTCATCCCGACGACGATTGGCGGTTTGTTATCGGCCATTGGCATCGCCGGCATGGACCGCCTGGTCCAGCACAACGTTCTCGCGATGTCTGGGCGCGCTGTCGAGGCCGCCGGCGACGTGAACACGCTACTGCTCGACAAGACTGGCACGATTACTTTCGGAAACCGCCAGGCCACCGAATTTCTGCCTGCTCCCGGTGTGACCGAGGCAGACATGGCCGATGCCGCTCAGCTCTCTTCGCTCGCCGACGAGACGCCGGAAGGCCGCTCCATCGTCGTGTTGGCGAAGGAAAAATACCAACTACGGGGACGCGACTTCGCACGTCACGAAGCGGAATTCATTCCTTTTACGGCGCAGACTCGCATGTCGGGCGTCAATCTGGATGGTCGCCAGATTCGTAAAGGCGCGGCCGACTCCATCGCGCATTATCTCGAGGAGAACAACTCCACCATGCCGCAAGAGGTCCGGCTTGCCGTTGAACGGATCGCATCCTCCGGAGGCACGCCCCTCGTAGTCTCTGAAAATCGCCGTGCCATGGGCGTGATTCATCTCAAGGATGTCGTCAAGGGCGGAATCCGCGATCGCTTCGCGCAGTTGCGAGCGATGGGCATTCGAACCGTGATGATCACCGGCGACAATCCGTTGACCGCCGCTGCCATCGCGCGCGAAGCGGGTGTCGATGACTTTCTTGCACAAGCCACACCCGAAGATAAATTGAAGCTCATTCGCAGCGAACAGGCCGGTGGCAAACTGGTGGCGATGACGGGCGACGGCACCAACGATGCGCCCGCCCTGGCGCAGGCCGACGTTGGCGTTGCCATGAACACCGGCACGCAAGCCGCGAAAGAAGCTGGGAACATGGTCGACCTCGACTCCAATCCCACGAAACTGATCGAGGTCGTCGAAATCGGAAAGCAGTTGCTGATGACACGGGGCGCTCTCACGACGTTCTCCATCGCAAACGACGTTGCGAAGTATTTCGCGATCATCCCCGCCATGTTTGCTGGAACGTTCCCGGTACTGAATGCGCTGAACATCATGCATCTCAAGACCCCGGAGTCGGCTGTTCTCTCCGCAGTGATCTTTAACGCTCTCATTATCGTTGCGCTCATCCCGCTTGCGCTGCGGGGCGTGAAGTATCGCGCCATGAATGCCGAGGCCCTGTTGCGGCGCAATCTTTTGATCTACGGAGTCGGTGGGCTCATTGCGCCGTTTGTGGGCATCAAGATCATCGACGTTCTGATCACTGCAGCCGGACTCGCCTAAGGACTCTTATGAAGCAAAATCTGATCACCGCGTTCCTGATGACCATCGCCACGACGATCCTGCTGGGACTGGTCTATCCGCTCGTAATTACTGGCTTGGCGCAAGCTCTGTTTCACGACAAAGCCAACGGGCAGATCCGTTACCGCAACGGAGAAGCCATCGGCTCGCGCATCATTGGGCAGCCCTTCACCTCTGCAAAGTACTTCCACTCGCGGCCCTCTAACGCTGGCAACGGATACGATGCCGCCAACTCCGGAGGCACAAACTTCGCTCCTACCAACCAGAAACTCATTGACCGTGTTCAGGCCGATGCCAAGAGCCTGCATGAAGAAAATCCCGCCCAGCCGATTCCTGTGGATCTGATCACTACGTCCGCATCGGGCCTGGATCCCGAAATCTCTCCCGCGGCAGCGGAGTTCCAACTGCCGCGAATCGCCCGCGAGCGCGGTATTCCCGAATCCACAGTTCGCGATCTCGTGCAGAAGCACACTCAGCAACGCGATCTTGGCCTGCTCGGCGAACCACGGGTGAACGTCCTTGAACTCAATCTCGACCTGGATGTCGTCTCTAAACGCTGAGGGCGAACGCGGAAACGCGTCAGTGTGTTGAGTCGTCACTGAGTCGCTCTGTCACCTGGGAGCGACGATCGCGCGCAGGTGGCGGGGGAACAAGCGCGCTCTTCTACGCGCGAACCTTGGATCCGGAAGGCTGGGCACTAACTACAGCACCCGCGATCGCCGGAATGGTTATGAAGATGAATGGACTGTGGAGTGCTCGCGTACCAAATATAAGCATCATAGCGATCGCCAGACCTCCGAAGGCCCACTGCAGCCCCCAACGCAGGTTCGTGGACTTGTTGACCCTGGAGAGAGGGAATGAGTAGAGAAGAACTCCGCCGGCGAATGCGGGAAGAAACATGAAGACGAGTGGATTCCGAACCACACGCGCGCCGAATACCAGCGACATGCTGATCGCCAAGGCTGCCAGCACACATCCCACCCAGCGTAGCCTCGAGGAGTTCGCGCTTTCAGAGTGGTTGTGCAGCGGAACTTTGGACGCTAAGAAAATTCCGCAGATCGTCGCCATGAAAACAATGGCGACCCAGTTTCCAGTTGTCCCCATTTGTCCTTTCAAACGACCAAGCTACACTTATCACGATTGCGTCCGGCGGCCAAGTGAAAGGTAACTGTTCGGCGAAACTGTGGTAATCGACGCAGCTCACCGATGGGCGAACAAATAGCGAATATGCTAGCATCGTTTGCCATGGCGCGCCGTCCTGATCGCGAGAAGCTGGACATGTTGAGCGAGAAGGACCTGGAGGAGCTACGACATAACCTCGCGCATCTCAGTTTAGGAGCAGTGCGGGATTTCTATGATCAGGCGTATCGCGATTGCCGGCTGATCTATAGCCGGCTCCCGAGTCCGCGGCAGATGCAGACGCTTGTGCAGGTATGGAAGCAACTGAGGAAGTGGCGCTGACGACATGCGAAGGAATGAGTACGGGCGAAGTTTCCGTCTGCCCCGCGGAAACGCTGTGGAGCAACGGTGGCGCTGCCGAGACAGAAATCCCGCCTGCGCTTAGGCGTGCGAGGAAGGAACGACGGGTTACTTCGCTGCTTGTAGCTTCGTTTGGCTGTTGTATTGATTCCTGATCCGGCTGCAGCGGCGTGTTCCGACGAAGTGCTGGGCCATATTTCTCTGGTACACTGGCGCGCATGAGGGCAACGAGCCGAAGACAATTTCTTGGGCAATGCGCCGGGGCGGCAGCGGGGGCCTGGCTTTTGCCCGACCTTGCACGCGCGGCGGCCAAATCTGCACCGTCCGTCCAGTTTCCTTCCGATCCGCGGGAGCGAGTGGCGGTGGCGGCGTATCCGTTTCGCGAGTTCATCGTCGGATGGAAGGGTTGGGACGGAAACACTCCGAGCAAAGTTCCACGCGCACAGCAGATG
>CAZILJ010000657.1:0-4129 GCA_964539915.1 uncultured Acidobacteriaceae bacterium
GATCTGCTGTGAGCTTCATCCGCAAAATACCATACACTCGCCGCGATCTGGATGGGGTGTTCCGGGCCAGAAGGCAGACGAGTTTTCTCGTCGACCGACAAGAATGAGCTCCGCCCCGATCTGAATGCTGTGGGCAGCACGGCACCTCCGAGTGGCGAGCAGTGCGCGGGGCTTAGCGCGTTGCAGTGACGGACCATCGGGCCCAAGCCAGTGCTCGGCTCTCGCCATACGCGGCCTGAAGGGCCGCTCTTCCGAGTTACTTCGGCAGTTACCTATGCACCAATATTGATGCAATTGTCATCAAGCCGTAACAATCCGCTGCTACAACCGAAGTATGGATCTGCACGTGTACAACACGTTGATCCTCTCCGACCTGCACCTGGGCGCAGAGACGAGTCGTGCGCGCGAGGCTACACGCGTACTCAAGGAAAATCGATTCCAGCGGCTCATTCTGCTTGGCGACATTTTCGCCGACCTTAATTTTGCGCGCCTGACCAAAGAACACTGGAAGTGTCTCGGGTATATTCGAAAGCTTTCGAATCCCAAGCGCAAGATTGAGGTGGTGTGGGTGGAGGGCAATCACGATCACGGGTTGACCAACATCATGTCGCACCTGGTCGGAGTTCGCGTTTACCAGCAGTACGAGTGGGAGTATTGCGGGCTGCGGCACATTGCGATTCACGGTCACCAGTTTGATGGGTTTCAGGTGAACCGTGTCCGGCTCAGCCGTTTGGTCACGTCCCTCTTCCTCCAGTTGCAGAAACTGGATCTGAAAGGCAATCCGGTCGCGCGATGGATTGACCGGTTGAACACTCGTTGGCTTCGCATGTCGCCGAAGGTGGCTTCGGGAGCGATGACGTATGCGGGGGAGCACGGCGCGGATCGAATTTTCTGTGGGCATACGCACCAAGCAATTCACATGGAGCGGGACGGGGTTGAATACTACAACTCGGGCGGGTGGGTCGATTCCCGGCTCACTTATCTGACGATCGGCGAAGAGGGGGTGAAGATCCATGACTTTAACCAGCATGACTTCAACGAGCATGAATACCACGAACGACTTGACGATCGTAATTCCGGCGAAGAACGAAGCGAAACTGATTCCGCGATTGCTGAGATCGCTGACGAATCAGGACTACGCGAAGATGTCCAGTACGCGAGTGTTGGTCGCTGATGCGAACTCCACGGACGGGACTCCCGAGATTGTGCTGGGTTTTCGCGACCGCTTGAACGTAAGCGTCATTCGCGGAGGAAGGCCGTCGGTCGGGCGCAATCAGGGGGCAGCGCAGGCAGACAGCTCCTATGTACTTTTTCTGGATGCGGACATTGAACTGGCGGACCGGTCGCTGTTGCGGCGCTGCGTGGAACTTGCGCATGCGAAGGAGTTGCACTGCGTGACCACGAACATTTTGTGCAATGAAGGCAGCTGGCTCGACAAGGCGTTCTATGTGGGCAATGACCTGTTTCAGTACTTGTCGTATCTGCACCGTCCGTTTGCCACCGGAATGTTCATGTTGTTTGATCGGAAGAAATTCTGGGAACTAGGCGGATTTCACGAGCAGATTCTGTTTGCGGAAGATTACCGGCTAAGCCAGCAGGTTGAGCGCAAGCGATTCGCGGTGGTGCGGGGCGGCGTCCACACCACGAACCGGCGGTTCAAAAAGATGGGGCACATGCGTGTTGGACGGCTATTCCTGTGGACAGCCATGAACTACTGGAACGAAAAATATTTTCTGCGCGACCACAAATATTGGGCTTCGGAGCCAGACAGCGTGCCGCGCGCCTAACTTTCCTGGATGTTCCTATTGTCGTTGTTCCTATCGAGCGGAGTTTGTCGTGGCCACAGGAAACAGGATTCAGCCAACCAGCTGAATCCTGCTTTTTTGATTTGGTCAATCCTTCATCAGAAACGGAAAACGATGCCGGTCGATACCCGGGCGTTGTCCTGATGCGCGCCGAAGAAGTGAGTCCACACGTAGTCGGCCTGGAAACGCAACGCAACGGCACGAACGATGCGGTAGTCGAGGCCTCCGCCGAACGCCGTAGCGAACGACGTGCTGGACGCAGCGTTCTGGATGCTCATATGCCCAACTCCGAACTCGAACTCCCCGAATGCCTGAAACCTGCCCACGGGTACTGAAACACGCGGCCCGAACAGAGCCTGGTAAACGTGTGCGCTTTCGTTTCCCCCGCAGACGACGCCGATCGCGCAGGTCGCGACCGGGAGGGCCAGAAACTGTGAACCGTAGTGCCCAGTGAGATCCGCCACGATTCCGACATACGGGAATACTTTTCCTTCGAGGGAGCCTTCCCATCCGTTGAAGCTCTCGGAGTTCAGATTGGAGGAGGCACTTCGGTGATAGTAGGAGTATCCGAAAAAGACGTTGCCGGCAGTCGGTACCTGCGCATTGAGCAGAGATTCGAAAAGGAAGAATGCGAAAGCGGCACCGGCAATGGCACGCATCAGATTGGACTGTCTCATGGCTCATCCGTTCAGACGCCGACATCCTATAAGCAGCTAGAACCGGAAGACAACGCCGGCCGACAAGCGCAGATTATTCTGAGTCGAGCTGAAGAATTTCGTATGAATCCAATCTCCTTCAACGCGCAAGGCGATGGGGTGAAAAACGCGATAGTCCAAGCCGCCGCCTACCGCAGTCGCGAACGAGGTATTCGACGGCCCGGGCAAGGTTCCGCCCGTATGAATATGCGCCGCGCCGACAAAGACCTCGCCAAATGGAGTGAATTTGCCGACGGGAACGGCGAGTCGCGGGCCGACGAGGTATTCCTGCTCATGTCCGGTCACGCTGATGTTCAACGGACCATTGGGGGTGAGTTCCGTAAAGCTTTGCGTGCCGTAGTGACCGCTCACGTCGCCCACGATACCGATAAATGGGAAAACCTTCCATTCAAAGGAGCCTTCCCAACCATGAAGGTTGGGCCGGCTCACGGTCGTACCGACAAGATTCGGGCCGAAAGCAGTCGTGTTCGTACTTTCGTAAGAGAATCCGAGGAACACATTTCCCGATGGTATTTGTGCGTTCGCCAATCCCGCGAAAAGAAATAATGCCACGCCAAGGCACGCAGCTTTGAACATGAGGAGAAACTCCCTTCCTGGCATCCATGAACCCATGCGTCGCGGTAAAGTTTTGGATGTCTAGAAAAGAGATTCGGATAGCTGACAATTGGTTGATGAAGAAATACGCCCTACGATAGCTAGAAGCGCCAAACAATTCCAGTGGAGGCGCGGTAATCGTTCTGATAAGCGCTGGCGTAGTGACCGCGTACATAGTCGCCCTGCAGCCGCCAGGAGAAATTCTTGAAGTGGAGTTTGTAGTCGGCACCGCCGCCAATGTCGATCGCGACAGGATTGTAGATGAAGCCGTCGGAGTTTATATGGCGGATACCACCCATCGCGTGCACGAAGGGACGCCAGTTTCCGTAGGTAAAAGAAAAGCGCGGGCCAGCCAGGAAAAGGTATTGCGTAACTGGCGTGGTGCCGCGTCGATAGTAACCGCTCCCGTCGAGCACCAGTCCGAGACGCGGAAGGCGGGTGAAGGGGAGAGCCTCGAAGGAGCCCTCAAAACCGCGATAACTCTGCTTGTTGATGACGTCGGTAAGTTGTCCGTAAGAAACGCCGGCGTAGACATTGCCGTTCGGAAGAAGGCCGTTAAATTGTGCCGCCATGGGGATCGAGAACAGTATGAAAGTAACAAACGCCAGCGCACTGGCAGATGTCTTCGACACGAATTATTCCTCCGCGGCGGCTACGCCGGCAAAAAGTGCAATTTAATCAACGAAATCCGTTAGATGCAGTGTACTGGATGCTCAGGATGTCCCAATTGCCAAAATTTGTGCCGCCCAAGGCCGGTTGTGGGCCCGCAAGTGAATGAAAATTTACCGGATTTTCATGGTGCCAAAACCTGTGCACTTGCGTCTATCTATTAGCATGCAACCAATGGACATGAATTGGCAAATGGGGGCGCAGCCGGAAGTTGTGGCTGCCTTTGAATACCACAAGGAGTTGAAGTTGAAACTCAGTCTGGAAACACGCAATCGTGGGGATGTAATCATCGTGCACTGCCAGGGGCGCATCGTGTATCGTGACGAAGCGGCTGCGCTGTCGCGC
>CAZILJ010000658.1:0-3923 GCA_964539915.1 uncultured Acidobacteriaceae bacterium
AACATCGCGATAACGGTGCGCCGGGCTAAACCGGCATGAAGCAGAGGATGGAAGAGCCTTACGAGTAAGGACTAGCGATCCGCTCGGCCCCGAGTCATGCGGTGCCGCCCGTGAGGGTGTCGTCGAAGCGTTGACAGGGGATAGGCGGGGTAGGTATTCAGCTCCGAAAAGATGCAATCCGGACGCCGCCGCCGTCGTTATGCGCGGTAGGCAACATGAGCAGGGGCGCTAGCGCGAGTTCCTGTCCAGTCCGGCGTAGTCGAAGACCCTAGACACGCCTATAAACTTCATGCACGAGAACCGGGAGACCTCGGAGGCACCTGCGGTCCAACCAGGCCGCAGGGCGGGGGGCGAAGGCTTAGGCCGCACGGCCCACACGGACGTCCCCGAGGAGTCACACGACGGAATAGTACCGATGAACTATTCGAACAACGACAAAGCATCGTCGGCGGAGAGTAGGGAGGGAAGGCCGTCGATCAAGGAGAACGCCGGTCAACCCAGCACGCACTCGACACAGAGCGGGGAACGCGTGACACAAGGGCTGGCGGGCGTGCGGAAAGCAGCACGGGAAAATAAGGAGATGAGGTTCACCGCTCTGCTCCACCATCTGACCGTCGATCTGTTGCGGGAAAGCTTTTACTCACTAAAGAGGAAGGCCGCACCCGGAGTGGACGGGGTCACCTGGCAGGAGTATGAGACCGGACTTGAAGATCGGTTGACTGATCTCCATGGCCGGGTTCATCGCGGAGCATATCGAGCGCTGCCATCGCGAAGAGTGTACATAGAGAAAAAAGACGGACGAAAACGTCCGCTAGGAGTTGCGGCCCTGGAAGACAAGCTTGTCCAGTATGCCGTGGCCACCATCCTCAATCAGATCTATGAAGAGGACTTTCTCGGATTCTCGTATGGCTTCCGCCCGGGGCGCTGCCAGCATGACGCGCTGGATGCGCTGTCGTTCGCGCTCGTGGCGAAGAAGGTGAACTACATTCTGGACGCAGACATACACGGCTTTTTCGATAACCTCGACAAGAGCTGGGTGGTCAAGTTCGTGGAGCATCGCGTCGCCGATCCTCGCATACTGCGGCTGATCCAGAAATGGCTGAAAGCGGGAGTAATGGAGGAAGGCAAATGGTCGGAACCGAAGACGGGTAGTCCGCAAGGCTCGGTGATTTCACCGCTCATTGCCAACCTCTACCTGCACTACGCTTTCGATCTTTGGGTGGACGTCTGGCGCAAGAAGTGGGCGCAAGGCGAGGTGGTGGTCGTCCGCTACGCGGACGATATCATCTTGGGATTCCAGTATCGGACGGACGCTGATCGCTTCCTGGAGAACCTACGGGAACGACTGGCCATGTTTGGACTGGAACTACACCCGGAAAAGACGCGCCGGATCGAGTTCGGCAGGTTTGCCGAAGAGAACCGGAAACGAAGAGGAGAAGGGAAGCCGGAGACGTTCGACTTTCTGGGATTCACGCACATCAGCGGGAAGAACAGATCAGGGTTCGCGGTGCGGCGCCTGACGATCCGTAAGCGCATGCGGCGTAAGCTGCGAGAGATCAAACAGCAGCTTCGTCAACGCATGCACGATCCGGTGCGTCAAACTGGCGAATGGCTCAAGTCGGTCGTGCAAGGCTACTTCAACTACTACGCGGTCCCGGGAAACATCGGCAGCATGAGACGATTCCGGCATCGACTGTTGGGGCTCTGGTGGCACACACTGTGCCGTCGAAGCCAGCAACGTGTGCCTTGGAAGAAGATGCTCGGGCTGCAAGACCGGTGGTTTCCTGAACCCCGCGCGCTCCATCCTTATCCCGCGGTTCGCTTCGCCGCCAACCATCCGCGATAAGAACCGGATGCGCTAACAAGCGCCCGTCCGGGTCCGTCCGGGGGGTACCGCGCGAGCGGTATCCCTACCGGGATCTCAATGACCTGCGGTCAAAACTTCAAAACGTGAAATCGCCTGATCTCGTCAACAAACGGTATGATTCTTTGGCGAGTAGACGGAGGCACGCGCCTTCAGGGGGAAAGGCGATGACATACAATGCCGATTTGACCGAGACGGGTCGCGTGAAGCACATAGGATATTTGGCTCGGGGACACTCCTACACCAAGAGAACGACCTCAGAAACCTTCTTTGATCACCTTGTAGCGCTGGTGGAGCGTCCGCTTGGGGCATGGGCCGGATATCACAATTACGCATCAAATAGAATGTATGAGCTGGGCGTGGCTACGCCATCATCACTCCAAGCGCGAATGAAAAAGCGGATTCGCCGAAAATAATCAGACCCCAAACAGGGCTCTTAACCCACCTCCATTTCTCATAAACCAGTGCATGACCGCCGGTTAGTCGTGGACGTCAGGGAGTGACAAGAGACCGGACGTGCAGGTTACCTGGTCTGCGCTTCCAGCGAATTGACCCTGGTCTGTGCCACCGCTGAACGATCCCGTTGAGGACGTCCGGGTCAACTGGATGTAATCCGATGCCTGATTGGTACCTAAGAAGTCCGGGTCGGCGCTGGAAACGCTGACCGTGAGCGTCTTACCAGTGGTCGAAAGACATGCAGCGCCGCTCGTCGTTAAGATGACCGTGGAAGCGGTCTTCGTGAAGCCCGACCACGGTGCGCACTTGTTCTCCGCTGGCACAGTAAAGCCTGGCGCGACGAAAGTCGTGCCACCACTGCCGAAGCCGCCGGCCGTCGCGATGCAGAAGGGGCCACCCCCTGGAAAGGTCTGGCCGGGGGCGAAGGTGAGGACGCCCTTGCTGCTGATCTTCAATCCGGTCTCGGACGGAGTGGCATTGTTCGATGAGTACAGCAAGCTGAGCGCGCCAGCAGCCGATGCTGTGTTGTTGCCCACCGGCTCAGCTTGAAAGACAAACTTCTGCGGGCTCGCGGTCGCAGTGCTGCTGTTGAACACCGATGCCGTGAAATCCAGCGGCACCGAGTTCTTGCCCGCAGTCGCAGTAGCCGTGCCCGTCGTTGCCAGGTTCAGCGTACCGCGGACGTTTTCGGCGCCGTTCACGTCCAGGGTTACGGCCGGAGCCGTCGTGTTGATGCCGATCTTCGCCGTCGTTCCCGTCCCTGACTGAAACAGAACGGAATTGCCCAGCGTGCCGGTGCTATTGGTCCACAGAGGAAGGAAATCGGTGGTGCCGGTTCCGGCCACTGCGGGAGTGATTGCCTCCGCGGACGGCGTCGCCGACGACGAAGTGCTCCCTGCCGCTGGGGCAGACGCAGTTTGAGCTGGCGTCTGTGCCAAGGTCAGTGAGGTTAGTGAAACAACCAGCAGCGAGAATGCAGCCACCACGCGAGCGGGGAGCTTCATGAGAATCTCTCCTTCAGGGAACCGAACCTAGGTTTCAGCGGTGGCCGAAATGCTTAAGCAAAAAGCCGGGACGAATATGAGATTCCTACAATAGAAACAGGGGCAGCTTGCTCAAAACTCGCGCAAGATTATGTTCGCTGGTTGCGGGATTGTCAAGCTGCGGGAAATTGCGTGCGGGAAATTGCGGGAAATTGCTGCGGGAAATTGCAGTCGTAAAACGGGGGTTAGCGGGTCTCATTATTCTCACAGGGAGATTTGTTCGAACTGCGCTGAACAGCTCCGCACCGGAGTCGGGTTCCCATCCTGGCTGACGTTCCTCGGCCACATGAAGGACAGTTTGTGGAGCTGCGATTTGTTCCGCTGTGAATCCGCAACGTTGCGAACGTATTGGGTTCTCGTCGTGATGGATCAATTCACCCGTCGCATTGTTGGTTTTGGTGTTCAGGGCGGCCATCGTTGATGGCCCGGCCCTGTGCCGAATGCTCAATCGAGCGATTCGCGGTCAAACAACGCCGAAGTATCTCAGCACCGACAACGATCCCTTGTATCGATTCCATCAGTGGCAGGCAGCTAGCCACCCGGCGGGTTTCTGTCCGCCT
>CAZILJ010000659.1:0-2862 GCA_964539915.1 uncultured Acidobacteriaceae bacterium
CTCTCCGGCTATACCGAGGATGCAATTGTTAGCGAAGGCACCATCGAGAGCGGTGCTGCATTCTTGCAGAAACCCTTCACCCTGCAAAACCTGGCGCGGAAAGTAAGAGAAGTGTTAGGTTAAGCGCTCCCGAGCGTCGCCCTGAGTATCAAACCTGAGTTTTTCCACCGCCCGTCCCAGACCTGAGTCCCAGCCTGCAAAACGAGTCTCATGAAACTTTTTTGCGGCATGAGCGTCCCATCTGATGGAAGATAGAGGCAGGGCGGGCGAATCCGTCTGTGGCGGATGCGCGTATAAAGAACAGGGGTTCTGATGCTGATCAAGAAAGCCGAAGACATTCGTTCGTCGGAAATCACTCCCAAAAATTTGTATCTGAACCGCCGCAAGTTTCTAGCGGGGGCGGCGGTCGCTGGAGCCGCCGCGGCTACTGGCTTGGGACTGCGCGAGATGGTTTCACCTCGGACTACGGTGCTGGCTGCTAACAAGATCGACGGCATCCAAAAAAGCCCATTCAGCACGACCGAAACCATTACTCCCTACAAAGATGTCACTACCTACAACAATTATTATGAGTTCTCCACTGACAAGGATGGACCCGCAAAGCTCGCTCAGAATTTCCGCACGCGACCCTGGAAGGTGAAAATTGATGGCCTGGTCGACAAGAAGCAGGAACTCGATATTGACGCAATCCTCAAAATGGCTCCTCCGGAGGAGCGCATCTACCGCCACCGCTGCGTGGAAGGGTGGTCAATTGTCGTGCCCTGGGTCGGCTTTTCACTGAGCGAACTGATCAAGCGAGCCAATCCAACCAGCAAAGCGAAGTTTGTGGAGTTCACCACGATTCTAGATTTGGCCCAGATGCCAGGCCAACAGCGGCAGGTACTCGAATGGCCTTATGTTGAGGGGTTGCGCATGGACGAAGCCATGCATCCGCTTACGCTGCTTGGTTTTGGCATGTATGGCGAGGATCTTCCCAAACAGGATGGAGCGCCGATCCGTCTCATCGTGCCGTGGAAATACGGATTCAAGAGTGCGAAGGCGATCGTGCGCATACGTTTCACTGAAAAGCAGCCGCTGAACACCTGGAATATCTCCGCACCTCGGGAATACGGTTTCTACTCCAACGTGAATCCGAACGTGGACCATCCCCGCTGGAGTCAGGCGAAGGAGCGCAGGCTGGGCGAATTCTTCAAGCGTCCCACCCTCATGTTTAACGGATACGGAGACCAAGTCGCCAGTCTGTACACCGGCATGGATCTGAAGAAAAATTTCTGAGGGCTTGAGTTCTGACGGCAGGCTGTGTGCACCCGTAGAGGCGCAGCTTGCTACGTCTCCCCGCGGCGCTTCGTGGTTTAAGGTCTACCGGCCCGACGCCCGATTTTCCATGCTTCGATGGCTCAAACCCGTGATCTTTCTAGCCTGCCTCGCGCCACTGGCGAACCTGGTTTGGAGGGGTTTTCACGCCCAGCTTGGCGCCAATCCGATTGAAGCGATCACTCATAGAACCGGTGATTGCACTCTTACATTCTTGCTGATTACGCTGTCGGTTACGCCTTTGCGGAAACTTACCCGGCAGTATTGGCTGATTGCTTTCCGCCGTATGTTAGGCCTGTTCGCCTTCTTTTACGGCACGTTGCATTTGATGACCTATGTCTGGCTCGATAAATTCTTTGACTTGCACGAGATGCTGGCCGACATTGCCAAGCGCAAGTTCATCACCGCGGGAATGACTGCCTTCGCTCTGATGATTCCTCTCGCCCTGACCTCGACAAAATGGTCGATCCGAAAGTTGGGCGGAAAGCGCTGGCAGGCGCTGCACCGTCTGATTTATTTCAGTGCCGCCGCCGGAGTGATTCACTACATTTGGCTTGTCAAAGCAGACTTGAAGAAGCCTCTGGAATACGGCTTTGTATTGACCCTGCTGATGCTCTATCGGCTGATTGCGTGGATAGCGTCGCGCAGCCCGGGAGTCCGAAAAGTGAGCCCATCAGAAGGGTAGCGCCAGCTTCGCAGCGAGCCCGCTACTGCCGCTAGCGTCCCCAAAAACACGCAAAACATTCTTAGCAAGGCTGCGTCCTAAAGCTATCCAATTCGATCTCGGCAAGCCCGCCCCAAAGCAAAAAGGGCGCGGTCGCAAGAAACTACACGCCGCGCCCATCGATTTGGGTGACGGTCTATTTCTGTTTCTGTTTCTGGCGAGCCACCCGTGGCCTGACTAATGGTTGAACCATGAACATGTGCGACTTTGCCAGCGCGGCGGAAGACGATGCGGAAGCAGTTTGCAGTACAAATACCCCGGCCGCCACCTGGCCGCTATCCGATTCTATGAAGGGGAAGGTGGTGCCATCCAAGGTATAGAACGTGATTCCAAACCCTCCGTTTAGGGTGCCATTTGTGGTATTGCCGGCGTTAGCAGCGATCTGACCACGGCCATTGGAGTCCGGTGGACCATAGGTGCCGCTGAGCTTCAAACTAGAGTTCGGGGCCCCGCCGGGCGCGAAGTTTTCGTCCGTGACGCCAGTTACAGTCGTGCCGCTGCTGACCGCGCTAAACTCTGCGATGTCGTCGACCTCGACCAAGGCCCCGGCACCGGCGCTCAGGTTCGAACCTGAAAGGTTAAGCCCATAGCCTTGCGATGCGGCAAACGTGGCGCCCGCGGTCTGCGCATAAGCCGCGCCGACCATCATGCCACCCGAGCCATCGACTTCCAACAACAGCAAACCGCCGCTCGAAGGATACGCCGCATACCCCGTACCCCCGAAGAAGCCAGAGAAATTCGTTAAAGTCAGGCGCCCGGTGCCGGCCGCAGCGTATTGTGCAGAGAAGCTTATTGGCATCGGAGAAACGCTTCCGGCGTTGTTC
>CAZILJ010000660.1:0-1836 GCA_964539915.1 uncultured Acidobacteriaceae bacterium
AGTTCCCGGCATGCCGTAGATGGCTGCAAACAAAATATCGGATTGCAATGCGCCCATCCACACACTGATCGCAGGCGATCATCATCATCATCATCATCATGCAGGCTCCTCGGCCAAGCTGGTCTGTGCCCTCGCCTCACGCGACCACCGGAGCGTTGGCAATGCCCTTAGTCCCGAAGACTCCTCGGTACCGCTCAATCTCCGAAGCTGGCCCCAGCGCCTTGGAATAGTTGTCAGAAAGTTTCACGGCCGGTCGGCCTTCGACGCACGAAACCTTGCAGATCAGGCTGATGGGATCGAATCCTGCACCGTCGTTGGGGTTACACCCTCGAAAATCATTTGTCAGCAAAGTGCCCCATCCGGCGCTGAACCTAATGCGCCGGCCCGGCCTCCACTTGTTGCGATCATCGAAATCAGTAGCACTGAAGAAATCACCGGGCTTTGCGCCGCTGCCAAGGCGCCCTCCAAAATATGCGTGCAGGCCGAGAATTTGATCCACATCAAGTGTGTCCGACGCGATCAGGAGTTTCTCGGCAGGATCTTTCCCCTTCGCCTTGAGCCAGGCAATGTATTCGTCCCCGGCAACGTAAGGATCTTTGCTGTCCACGCGCTGCCCGGTCCACTCTGCCACCCAGTCAGGCGCGCCCGCCAGAAACTGTGTCGTCCCGAAGGTGTCCGGCAACAGCACATGCAGAGCGCCTACGTATGTTTGTTGCCATAGCTCCAGCATGCGGTACTGCGATTCTTTGAGCGCCACATCATCGGGCGCGAGCGCGGCCATTACCATCGGGATTTCATGGGCGTTGGTTCCAATCGCTTCCAGGTCGTGCTTGTAGGCGAGAAACGCATTCGATGTCCCAATAAAGTTGCTTCCGAGATTCGCGGCCATGGCTTCGACCACATATTCTTGCCATAGAAATCTGTGCCGCCGTCGCGTTCCGAAGTCGCCGACGCTGAGTTAGGGGACGCCGCGCAGCCGTTCAATCTTGCCCCACAACTTAGTCTTGGCCCGCGCATACAAAATGTCGAGCCCGAACTCGCTCAGAGTTTTCAGCTGGGCCCGCGTTTTCAATTCATCCAGAATGGCCAGGGCGTAGAGTTCCCACATCGTGGTCTCAGGCCACGAACCCTCGAAGGTGAGCTGAATCTGCCCGTCCTGCACACGCAGGCGATAGTCTGATAAATGAAAATCGCGTTCCAGCCACTCCAGAAACGCCGGCTCGAAAATTCCGCGTCGGCCGTAAAACGTATTGCCCGCCAGCCACACCAGTTCCGACCTTCGAAACCGCTCGCCGCGGACGTGCTGCAATTGCACTTTGAGTTCTTCCAGGTGGATGATGTCTGCCATCCGTACTGCTGAATGCCGGTTGAACAGCGAGAATTCCACCCTCGTCTTGCGAAAATGCTTCCAGATGAACTGCAGCATCAGCAGTTTATAAAAATCCGTGTCGAGCAGCGACCGGATAACCGGGTCAAGTTCCCAGTTGTGGTTGTGCGCGCGTTCTGCGAAGTTGACAATCATCGGGGAGAGCGACCCTCACTGCAAGTCTCGAAGGTAAAAGTCTAGAAAGGACAGTCTAGAGGATAAGGCTTGTTCTCGGCGAGACTTCGCTGTACGGGGATGTGCAGGGACGTAGCCCGCGCGCTATCGTATCCGTATTTCCCGCGTCCAAACCGTCGGCGGCGGCCGCTGACACCAGAAAGGGGACATGACCGTCGGTGTTGTTTTCTCTGCGGTTGGCCAGCGCATAATCAAACTGCCCGAATCGTTGTAACGCACCGGAGAATCTTCCAAATGCAACGCCTCGCACCGACTCTCGCCCTGTCACTGTTCCT
>CAZILJ010000661.1:0-6705 GCA_964539915.1 uncultured Acidobacteriaceae bacterium
CAAAGCGATTGGGCAAAGAGGCAGGTTACCAAGTAAAATAACAGTCTGGTTTGGTGCTCTGCATCAGGTTCCACCAAACCATCAGTTTTTTTGCACCCCGAAAATACTGCATCGCCAAGCAAATGGGAGCCATCCAAAACAAAGTAGCCGGACCAGTTAGCGAAGAGCTAACGCTTGTACAGGCAGCCAAGCGCGGCGACGACTCCGCGTTTGAAGAGCTGGTTCGCCGCTATGATCGCAATGTTTTCCGGATCGCGCAGCACATCACGCAGAACCGCGAAGATGCGGAAGACGTGGTGCAGGAAGCGTTCCTGAAGGCCTACGGCAACTTGGCGCAGTTCCAGGAGCAGTCAAAGTTTTATACCTGGCTGGTCCGGATCGCAGTGAATGAAGCGCTGATGAAGTTGCGTCGGCGTAAGCCTGAGCGCACCGTTTCGCTGGATGAGGACATTAAAACGGAAGACGATTCCCTTCCCCGCGAAATCGCGGACTGGAGTCCGAATCCGGAGCAGCAGTATACGCAAGCCGAGCTGCGCGAGATTTTGAGCAAGACCATCCAGGGCCTGCCCCCCGGCTTCCGGACGGTATTTGTGCTGAGGGACGTTGAAGGGCTTTCAACGGAAGAAACTGCGGCTGCTCTCGAGTTGAGCGTGCCGGCAGTGAAGTCGAGGCTGTTGCGGGCTCGCTTGCAGCTACGCGAGCGGCTGGGAAGATACTTTCAAAGACGAGAAAGCAGCAAAGACGCCGAGGCAAAAAATGGCGAAAGCAAGGGAGATGTTACAAGTGGAGATGGCAACCCGTGAAATGCGCTGAATTCCTGACCGAGCTGACGAATTACCTGGACGGCGTTCTCGACGAAAAGACCAAAGTCGAATTAGAGAACCATCTTTCGTGGTGCCACAACTGCTACGTTGTCTGCGACACAACCAAGAAGACGATTGAGATTTATCGCGACTCCCAGCTCTACGAATTGCCAGAAGACCTTCGCAGCCGACTCCGATCGGCCATCATGACCAAGTGCCAGCAACAGAAGAAGCGCGGCCCGCAGAGCGTCTGAAGGGCTGACCGGGGAACTCCTTTCTAGGCCAATCGCTTTACAATCCGGCCTTTGCGACCGCTTAAGTTCCCGCCAAGGTGTCCCGTGAAAAGTTTCGCCTGCCTGCGTAACTATATTGAATGTAAGGGTTTGCGATCGAATGCCGGTTGCCGGAGGAGCTTTTTAGGAAACCTAAACCCTTTTGTCAATTGGTGAGTCTAATGTATTTGTTGATTGCCCGGTCGAGTGCGGGGCGTATAGTTAAACTCAGGTTGAGTCCAGGGGTTCGAGCCTCCCAGCTCGAATGTGGAAGGTGATCATGTTCGCTAAACTGGTGGATGTGCTCTTCGGCTGCAGACACTCTCGGTACAGTTTCCCAGTCACTATTCGCGGGGCTAAGCCGCGTCCGCAAGCCGCCATTCTGACCGGCACGTACGTTGCCTGTCTGGATTGCGGCAAAGAATTTCCCTACGACTGGCAGGAGATGCAGGTGATCACTTCGCCCGAGCGCCATCGTGAGCGGCGCGCGGAACTGGCAAAGCACATCGCGTAAAGGGTGCGTGGCTTCGCCAAAGCGTAGTAGTGGCGGTCTTGATCTTGCGTAGCACGCCCAACCTCAATTCTGAGGCCCTCCCATTCGAATCCTCGAGCCCGTCGCAGACATGGCTTGAAAATTGTGCGCAACTGGAGAGAGCTGGGCCGTCTTGTTTGGCGCGACTTCTCTAAGGAAACATCAGTCTGCCGGATACTCTGCCGGAATCGGTACCGGAACTCTCTTGTCAATGGGCACGAACTCGCGCTCGGGGTGTCCGGTATAGACCTGGCGCGGCCGCGCAATCTTCTGCTCGGGATCAGTGATCAGTTCCTGCCATTGCGCCAGCCAACCAGTGGTTCTCGGAATCGCAAACAGCACGGTGAACATCTCCGGGCGGAAACCCATAGCCTGGTACATGATGCCCGAGTAGAAGTCGACATTGGGATACAGTTTGCGCTTCACGAAATAGTCGTCTTCTAACGCGATGCGCTCCAGCTCGAGGGCGATGTCGAGCTTGGGACTGCGTCCGGTAACCTGGAAGACTTGCTCCGCGCTCCAGCGGATGATTTTCGCCCGCGGGTCATAATTCTTATAGATGCGGTGACCGAAACCCATCAACTTGATCTGCCCTTCTTTGACTCGCTTGATGTAGGCCGGGACATGATCCTTCGAGCCAATCTCCTCCAGCATCTTCAGCACCTCTTCGTTGGCGCCGCCGTGGAGAGGACCCGCCAGGGCGGAAGCTGCCGAAGCCACCGATAGATACGGATCGGCTTGCGAACTGCTTACCGACCGCATGGCATTGGTGCTGCAATTTTGCTCGTGGTCAGCATGCAGAATAAACAGGATGTCGAGAGCGCGAGCGATCGCGGGATGAGCTACATACTTGGGTTCGACCATCTTCCACAGCATGTTCATGAAATTTTCGGTGTAACTCAGATCGTTGTCGGGATACACGTAGGGGAACCCAACATTATGCCGGTACGACATGGCGGCGATCGAAGGCACCTTGCCGATGAGGCGCTGAATCTGATGCAGCCGGTTGGCGGGATCATGCACGTGCTTGGCGTCGGGATAAACGCTCGATAATGCCGCAATTGTGCTGACGAACATCGCCATGGGATGCGAGGAATAACGAAAGCCTTCCATGAATTTCTTCGTGGTTTCGTGCAGCATGGTGTGATGGGTGATGTCGTAGACCCAGGTGTTCAGCTCTTTCTCGGTGGGGAGTTCGCCAAATAGAAGGAGGTAGGCGACTTCGAGGAAAGTGCAGCGCTCGGCCAGAACTTCAATCGGATATCCGCGATAACGCAGAATTCCCTTGTCGCCGTCAATATAAGTAATGGCGCTCCGGCACGACGCGGTGTTCATGAACGCAGGATCGTAGGTCATGAGCCCGAAGTCGTCGGGGCCATTCTTGATCTGCCGTAAATCCATCGCCCGGATCGTGTTGTTCTCGACAGGGATGGTGTAGGTCCTGTTTGTGCGATTGTCGATGACGGTGAGTGAATTCTCCGGCATAGGGAAAGTTCCGCCTTATTCGCCGATGCTATGAATCGAGCCTAGCCGAGCCTATGTTTGTTCCTTGAGTTTCATCTGTGATCATAATCACAGGCAGTTGTGACTGGGCTCGAATTTCGATTTTACGCCAAATCGCAGATGGCCGTGGTAGGACGGATTCCGTCCCATCAAAGAAAACCGGCGGCCGCAGCCGCCGGTGAAACTTCAGGTTCAAAGCCGACAGCCGAGGCGGCTGTCACCGCAATAAAGCTAGTTCGAATCATCCCGCCGCTTCAGCGTGGGACGGTCGTCATCGCTCTTGGTATCGCCGGACTTGTCGGTCGTGTTCGCCGTGCGCCGCAAGCTGGGCTTGCTTGAATCTTTCTCGTCGATGACTTTGTGCTTGTTTTCCATGGCCGCGAGGCGCGATTTGACCTCATCAAACTCCGAGGTCGTCACCACGTATTGCTGCTTCGCGGGAAGGATCTTTCGAATTTCATCTTGGGACTTCTCGATTCGGTCGGGAGTCTGGGGATGCGTATCGAAGGCTTTGGACAGCGTACCCGGCTTCTTCTTCTCCATCGCCTGGATCTTTTCAAAGAAGGAGACAAAAGCCGAGGGGTCATAGCCGGCACGGTACATGTACTCGATGCCAAGATAATCGGCCTCAGCCTCGAATCCGCGAGAGAAGTGCAGGAAGGTCAGAGGAATCCCCAAGCCGGCGGCTTCATATCCGGCATAGCCAATCGCACCGCCCATGAAGATAAACGGGATCGACGCCATTTGCAGGAGATTGGCCCGCGTCATCTCGCGTCCGTAGTGGCAGGCTGCGACGTGAGCGATTTCATGCGCCATCACACCGGCCATTTCTGCTTCTTCGTCAGCAGCGAGAATCAATCCCGAGTTCACGTAGAAAAATCCGCCTGGCAACGCCATCGCGTTCACCACGTCGGAATCGATGACTTTAATCGTGAACGGAACCTGCGCGTCCGAATTGCGTACCAGGTTCTGGCCGACCCGGTTCACGTATTCAGTAATAACGGGATCGTTCACCAGCTTAATTTGAGACTCGATCTGCTGGGCGTACACCCGGCCGCGCGCGACTTGGCCCTCCACCGTGTACCAGTTTCCGACGCCGCGTCCGCACCCCACGTTGCGGTTCCCGACTGCATCGACGTCAGTCTTGCCGCCATTATGCTTAATGTCGCTATCATCGGCCGTCGGCAGCGACGCAGGCGCCTGCTTGGGCGCATTCTGTACGTCGCCGGACTTCGGCTGATCTTTATCTTGATCGGAAACTTGCGCCAACGTCCAGGGCACCATGCTGAACGCCGCCAATCCCACAGTGATTGCCAGCCATCTGAGTTTCATAAGGTACTCCTTGAGCCTGATTATACGCCGGGTCGGAAGACACCACGTGCCCAATCTTGGTCCGAACGGTTAGACGCGGACGACCCCGTTAAGGGTTATCCGCGGGACGAACATAAAGCCTAAAAAGCCGGGCCGGCCTGACAGCCCCAGACCGTCGCCCGGGCCAATGGAGCCTGACTTTGCTCCTTTTGGCGACCCTTTCGGCCTTATCCCACAAGCCGGTGCGCCTGGCTCTTCCTTCTCAACTGACCTTTACCACCCGTCCTATCTCTGCTATAACCCGTCAGGTCTTAATTCGTCTTTTGCACAAAGCCTTGAATAACGTTTGCACCCTCGCCCCAGCGTTGAACGAACAAGACCAAGCTTTTTCCACTCCGTTCTCCCTATTGCGGGAAGCGGTCCGGCAGCGCGCCTTTCCCGCCGCGTGCCTCGCGGTCGCACACCGAAGTCGATTCCTGGTGCTGAAATCCTTTGGGGAGTTCGACTTTGACCCCAATTCCCGCCTCGCGACCCCAGCTACCGTCTTTGACCTTGCTTCGGTGACCAAAGTAGTCGCTACCACCACGATGGCAATGATCTTGTACGACCGCGGTCTTCTGGATCTGGAGGCGACGGTGGCGGGAATTGTTCCCGAATTCCTAGCCGACTCTTGCGGGGAAGTCGACCCCCGGCGCCGGGAGGTCACCTTCCACATGCTGCTGGCTCACACCTCGGGCCTGCCCGCATACGAGAAGTTGTTCCTGCAAGCACACTCACGCGATGATCTTCTGAGGGCTGCTTTTACCACTTCCCTTTCTGCCGATCCCGGAACGCGTGCCGAGTACAGCGATATCGGATTTATCGCCCTCGGTGTGGCTTTGGAACGCCTCTGCAATGAATCGATGGACACATTCTGCCAGCGTGAAATCTTCGGCCCGTTATCGATGATCAATACCGGATTCAATCCGCCGGAGAGCGGGCGCGAAAAGATTCCACCCACAGTCGACGATCGAAGCTTTCGCAAGAGAGTCATCCAGGGCGAAGTGCATGACGAAAACGCTTTTGTTCTCGGCGGTGTCGCTGGACACGCCGGGTTGTTCTCTACGGCCGGCGACATGACGCGCTTCGCCCATGCCATGCTCAATGGAGGACGTCCCATCTTGCGTCCTGAAACCGTTGCCCGGTTCACGCGACGCGAGGTAGCGCCAAACAGAACGTCGCGCGCGCTCGGCTGGGATACCCCTTCAACCCCCTCGCAATCAGGTAAATATTTTGGGCCCGGCTCCTTTGGACACCTCGGCTATACCGGCACGTCGCTCTGGATTGACCCCTCAGCGGAACTCTCGATCACTTTCTTGACCAATCGCACTTGGCCAGACGGCGCGAACCAGGCAATCAAGCAAGTGCGGCCCAAAGTGCACGATGCGATCGTCGAAGCCTTGTCCAAAGAAGCGTAACGTTTCCGGTACACCGCGATCGCATCACATCCGCCGGCATCACCGAGGCACTAGAATGTCTTTTCCATCTTCCTGAAAGGCGCACGATTTGACCCAAACTGGCAAACCGGCTTCTGACCTTCGACGTCTCCCCAGCGAACAGGTTAATTCCGCCGCCCGAGATCTCGACCAGATGTCATCGCTTGAAATCGTGCGACTGATGAACAAGGAGGACTCCACCGTGGCCGCGGCGGTCGGTCGGGCTTTGCCGCAGATCGCCCGCGCCATTGACGTGGTGGTCGCAGGGCTCCGCGAAGGCGGGAGGCTGATCTACGTCGGGGCTGGAACTAGCGGACGAATGGGCGCGCTCGACGCCTCGGAAATTCCTCCGACCTTCAATACGAACCCGCGCACGGTGCAGTACGTCATGGCAGGAGGGGCAAAGGCGCTCGGGGCCTCCACTGAAGCCAGCGAGGATGACACTGCGCTGGCACTCAAGGAGATCAAGAAAAGGAAGCCAGGCAAACGGGATGTCGTTCTGGGTATCGCTACCAGCGGGCGCACGCCTTTTACGATCACCGCCGTCGAGTATGCCCGGCGCCGCGGAGCACGGACGATCGCGCTTACGTGCAACCGCAACTCACCCCTGGAGCACGCCGCCGATTTCGCCATCATCACCGAAGTTGGGGCAGAAGTGCTGGCCGGTTCGTCGCGAATGAAGGCAGGCACGGCGCACAAAATGGTGTTGAATATGATTTCTACGGGCGCCATGACTCGTCTGGGATACGTCTATGGCAACCTCATGGTGAACGTTTGGACCAAGAATGAGAAGCTCGTGCAGCGCGCCA
>CAZILJ010000662.1:0-2389 GCA_964539915.1 uncultured Acidobacteriaceae bacterium
GAGAAACTGGCGGAGAGAAAGATGCTGCGAAGATAGGTGATTCAGCGCAATTGCATTGCCGCGTTTCTCGCCTAGCCAATCTTGAGTTGCTTCGTGTCTTCCTTACTGCTCACTGCGCTCCAGCCGCGACCGTATTACCGCGAGACATGGCAGCTCTTGCGTCTTTGATGCCGGCCCGGATGTGCTGATCCCAATCGAGATGAGGGACCGGCGAGCCTGCCGCAGCCTGGTAGAGAGCCAACGCGTCCTGCGGGCGATTCAGGCGCTTCAAGCAAAGTCTCGCGGCGCTCAGCTGGGCAGTCAGCCCTTGCCGGTCCGCGGGATAGGCTTGCGCGAGTTGCTGGTACTCGGTGAAAGCGCGATCAAACTCTTGAATTTCTTCGGCGCCCTTGCAGAGTTCGAGCCAGGTTGCCGCCAGCATCCTGCTGCCGCCGGAATCGAGAAACTCCGCATAATCTTGAAATGCCGCTTCGACCTGGTGCGTCCTCAAATGCAACGCACAGGTCTTGACCGTCGCGTCGAGGTATTCCTTGGTATTGTTTTGCCGCGTATGGATCTGCCGCAGCAAGTTCCACGCATCAAGCGAATTCGGTTTCACCACAATGTAGTTCGTCAAAATCGCCACCGCTTCGGCGAGTTGACCATGTTCCATCGCAGTGCTGGCCTGTTCGAGTTCAGCATCGTTGGTCCAAGCAAGTTTTTCTTCGATGGCCTTGTCCGCCTTTTGCTCAACGCCGGAATGCTGAATGGCCAGCGCGGCGCCTGCTCCAAACAAAAATCCGCCAACGTGCGCCCAGTGCGCGACTCCACTCGAAGCACCGAACAGCGACCCGTAGAAAATTTCACAGAATAACCAAAGCGGCAGCAGCCAGTAAGCCGCCGCTTTAAAGCGATACAGCTTAAACAAGAACAGCCACGCCATCTCAATCTTCATCTTCGGGAAGCGCATCAGAAACGCTCCCATCAAGGCAGCCACCGCACCCGACGCGCCCAATGTTGGCGTCATGCTGCCCGGGTTCGACCAGGCATGAAACTGCAGGGCAGCCGCTCCTGCGATCAAATAGAACAACGAATACAGCCAGCGGCCCCAGACATCTTCCAGAACAAATCCGGCCAGCCACAGAAACCACATGTTCCCGATTAAATGAAGCCAGCCACCATGCAGGAAATTCGCTGTGATGTAGCTGATCGCGCTGGGATGCGCCGGCACGAAGGCATACTGCTCAGCAAAAGACAAAGTAGACAGACTTAGCAGTTGAGTGTTCAGCGCATCCATCTCGCCCTGTAGCTTCGACGTATCCTCCATCAATTTGATCTTGGCGTCGTAGGCGTTGATGAGGTCGCGATACGGATTTTGGATCAGTTTCCACTGATCGGGTTCGCTCTGCTTGAATCCGTCTACGATGCGCTGTGATTCCGCCGGCATCTTCAACTCAGGATGCAAGGCTGCCAAAATCAGGATGTGGGACTTGACCTCGCCCAGGTGTGGCGACTCGGTCTCGACCGACGACATGGTAAAGAGAAAGGCTGCTACGTTGACGGCGATCAATCCTAGAGTGATCACCGGCCAACGCCGGGCCGACATGTTCTCGTGCCTGATAGGAATCAACATCGTACTGACCCCTTGTTATCGCGAAATCCGACACACCTCGCGTCAGTGTAGTTTTCCAAACCCTCCAAACCTAGATGACGCAAGGTCGTGACCTCACACTGCCAACCTGAAGCGAATCTGGTAACCACATGGGTCGGCGCAAAGAAGCCCGGGATCAGACGTTCGGTAGACGTAAACGATAATTTGCCGAGTCCGCATTGATGGCGGTAGTTGGGATGAAGGCGCCCGTCACGCTGTCTGAGCAGGCGTCGATCAGGACGTTGTCTAAGATATACTTCTGAAAACCTGTAAGTTCCCGAGGGATACATCGCATGGCGGTTGGCATTCGCACTCAAGACCTTCGCAAGGTCTATAGTTCCGCGCCGCCCCTAGGCGCTGGCGGCGGTTTTATTGCGCGCGCCGATGCGAAGGGAGGGAAGCAGGCGAAGTCGGAGGTCCCGGCCCTCAATGGTCTTTCGCTCGAAGTCTTTCCCGGAGAAATTTTCGGCCTTCTAGGTCCAAACGGCGCGGGCAAATCCACCACGGTGGGAGTCTTGACCACGCGGGTCCGGCCCACGTCCGGCCGAGCCTGGATTGGCGAGCACAATGTTTGGCAGGAGCAGGCGCTAGTGAAGCGCTTGATCGGGGTTGTGCCGCAACGTCCCAACCTGGATTTCTCCCTGACGGCCCGCGAGATTCTCGTCTTTCACGCTGCTTATTTCGGTATTGGATCCAAGGAAAGAAACGAGCGTGCCGACCAGTTGCTTGAGAAGTTCAAGCTCACCGAGCGTGCCCAAC
>CAZILJ010000663.1:0-3275 GCA_964539915.1 uncultured Acidobacteriaceae bacterium
GGCCGACTCGACATCCTCGTGAATAATGCCGGCCTCGGCGGCTTCAATGATCCCCTATACAAACTGGCGCCTGCAGAGTGGGATCGCATTCTGAACACCAATCTGCGCGGCGTTTATTTTTCCATACGCGTCTTCGCTCCCATGATGATTCGCGCCCGCTCCGGACACATCATCAACATATCGTCCCTGGCCGGAAAAAACGCTCTTCCCAACGGCGCGGCCTACGCTGCCTCCAAGTGGGGTCTCAACGGCTTGACGTACTCGGTGGCGGAAGAACTGCGCCCGCACAACGTTCGCGCCGCGGTCATCTGCCCTGGTTCCACAGAAACCGAACTGGGTCCGCACGCCGGAAAAGACCCGAAGAAAATGCTTCAGCCAGATGACATCGCACACGCCGTAGAAATGCTGGTGACGCAGACACCGCGGTCGTTTGTGAGCGAGATTCTGATCCGGCCAACCGAGAAACCGTAAACGTCGTTGTTAGTTCGGGTAAGGAACAGCCGCCTCGGCTATCCGGGGAACGAAGCTCCCCAGATTCTCGCTTCCGCTCTCCTAAAGATGGTTCGCGCGAGTCCTACTTCTTGAATAAATTCTCAAACGCCGCTCGTGCGTCGTTCGGCCGCAAGCTCGCCGGCGTCGAGGTTTCCTTTTCGCGCGTCACCCGCATCTCATATAACGCGCAATCATTCTTCGTGTCCTTCTTCGGCACCCGCACCGCCACCGGTTGCATGCACTCAAAGCGGCTCCCCGGATCGAAATAAGCGCATTGCTTGCAGGAATGCAGCTCGAACCCGCACTTCGGACATTGCCCGCTGGCTGGCATTCCCTGCAGCACCGTGCCGCACTGCGTGCACCGTGAAATCGCCCGCGTGCCGGGTAGATTGACGGGCCTGGGGCCAAAACTATTATCTTTCTTTGGCGGCGGCGTGCCCCCGCCAGCCTTCTCTCCCGATCCTTTGCGCGATTCGTGATCGCGATCCTGATAACCATGCTGACGGTACTTCGCCACAATCCCTCCCCAACACGCGGCAGTATTGTCTACCCGATGCGTTCCCCGCGCAAGTACCAACCACCAAAGCTCGGGCGGAGCCGAGAACGGCAGCGCCGGCGCCCGCCGACTGTCGCGAGGGCGTCTCGCCCTCGCTCCTCGCTACAATAAGAAGATATATGATCCACGAAATACTTCGCGTCGGCCCTTTGCAATGCAACTGCTCGGTGATTGGCGATGAGACTTCCCACGAAGCCATGGTCATCGATCCCGGGGATGACGTTCACGAGGTTCTCGATCTCATCCGCAAACATAACCTGCAGGTCAAGCAAATCGTAATCACGCACGCTCACATCGACCATGTCGGCGGAGCGATGAAGCTCCGCACCGCCACGGGCGCTCCCATTTTGCTCAACCAGAACGATTATGCTCTGCTGAAAATGCTCGACGCGCAAGCCGCCTGGATTGGCATGCCGTCTCCCGGTAAAGTCGACATCGATCGCAGCGTCACGACCGGGGAGAGCGTCAGCGCCGGATCGCTCACTGCCGACATTCTGCACACGCCCGGTCACACCGAAGGCAGCATTTGCCTGTACTTCGCGGCTGACAAAAAACTTATCGCCGGCGACACACTGTTCGCCGGTTCCATCGGCCGCACCGACCTGCCCGGCGGCTCCATGCAGAAAATCTTGCACTCGCTGCACGATACGGTTTTGGCTCTGCCCGATGAGACCTTGGTGGTTCCCGGCCACGGCCCGCTCACGACGATCGGCGAAGAACGCGAGACCAATCCATTTCTGACTAAGCGTTAGAAGTCGCAAGAATCCGCACGGCGGGCAGATTTGGCTCAACCTGGAATGCAGAAATACAAAGGAAACGGCGGAGGATGATTCCTCCGCCGTTTCTTTTGTCCCCGGATCACTTACTGGTGGTCCATGTGCTCGTGCTCTTCATGCTCCTGGTGCTCGTGGCGCCAGTTCCAGTATGCGCGCTGATCGCGTTTCTTGAGCCTGTCGTAGTCGACATAGGCATCGTGACGATCTTCGTGCCAGCGCCGGTAAGCCACGTTCTCGCGGTCATCCCAGTTGTGATAGTCCTTGTGATACGGATCGTATACGCGGCGTTCGCGCCGCTCTTCTTGCTCGTGCCGCTCGTGATCGTCCTGTGGTGCGGCCATAGCAAAGGCACCCATTGGCGCCATCAGCGCAGCCGACAGAAACAGCGACGCGACATACTTGTTTCCACTTTGCATAGTTATCCTCCAAGCCCAACTAGGATGATGCCGGGGGCTCCAAGGTTGGAAACTAATCGCTGAAGGTGGCGCCTCTGCACCTCTAATTCGAGTTTCTGGATCGCCCAGCGCTCGCTCACGAACTCAACTTTTCTAAGACCGCGCTCATTCCGTCGGCAAACTCTCGTGGCGGCGCAATCAAACTCAGCACTAAATATCCGTCGCTCGGAAAATCATAAAAATGCCCGGGATGCACCAGCACCGACTTTTCCCGGAGCAGTTCGATCACTAGTTCCTCGTCGGAACGCGTCACCGGAACCCTCAATACCGCATACCATCCGCCCTCCACGCTCAGCCGCTGACATCCCTTCTGCGCTGCAAGTTGCCGGTCCAGTTCTCGAAGGTTCGCCTTCACCCGCTCCAGTACTTGGGGTTGAATATTTTTTCGTTGCTGAAGCAGCGCGGGCATCGCCCACTGCTGCGGCGCATTCATCGAAAGATACATATCGGCAATCACCTCCAGGCGTGCCATGGCCTCGGCCGTTTCGGTCGGCGGTCCGCTCGTCACTACCCACGCCACCTTCATCTGTGGCAGCGCAGAGACCTTCGAAAGCCCGCTCAGAGTAAACGTCAGCACCTCGCGATTCGCGGCAAAGGAAGCGTGCGCCGTGCGATCAAGCCGGTAGTCTAAGAACACTTCATCCGCAATCACCGCCAGCCCGTGCTTCGAGCAAAACGAATTCAGCATCTCCATTTCCGCCGCCTGTACGTACGATCCAGTGGGGTTATTGGGATGCACGACGACCACGCCGCGGGTTCGCGCCGTCACCATCTTTTCCATGGATGGAGAGTCCATTTGCCATCCATGGTCGTAGATCAACTCGTAAGGCGCCAGTCGTACATCCTGCAAATCCGCCAAAAACTCAAATAGCGGATAGCTCGGCTTCGGCACCAGCAACTCATCACCGGCATTGCATAGCAACCGAAACACAAACGAATACCCTTCGCTGGTACTGGTAGTCAAAACGATCCGCTCCGGATCGACGACAATCCCAT
>CAZILJ010000664.1:0-5963 GCA_964539915.1 uncultured Acidobacteriaceae bacterium
CAACGGGCAAGTCGCATTCAATCCGTTAAAGCAGAATCCGCGCGCCGCCCTGCTGCTTGCAAACAGTGCTGTCTATCTCACATGGGCTTCGTCGTGCGACGTAGATCCATACCACGGCTGGGTCATGGCTTACGATCCGCAAACGCTGGCGCAAAGGGCGGTTTTGAACGTCAACCCTGATGGCGGCGAAGCCGGCATCTGGGCGAGCGACACCGGTCCCGCCGCCGACGCCGAGGGCAACATCTATGTCCCGACTGGGAACGGTACATTCGATGCGGCCTCGGGTGGCCGCGACTATGGCGACTCGGTGCTTAAGCTGGCTCTGGAAGGCTCTTCGCTTTCGATCCACGACTACTTCACGCCTCACGATCAAGGGCAACTCAGCAACGCGGATTCAGACGTTGGTTCCAGTGGACCACTGCTCTTGCCCGATCAACCCGGAGCCCATCGTCATCTACTACTGCAGCCGACCAAGGGTTCCGTGATCTACGTGATCGACCGTGACCAGATGGGTAAGTTTCGTCCCGATGGTGACGCAGTTGTAGATGAGGTACGAATGGCAGGCGGCGGTTACGGTGCAATGGCATACTGGAATGGCCACGCCTTCTTCGCTGCCAGCGACGACTGCCTGCGCGACTACTCCATTAAGAATGGACACCTCGCGCTGAACGCGTCCTCCGCAACGAAGTTCGCGAATCCCGGCGCCACGCCGTCTGTCTCCGCCGACGGCAAAAAGAATGCAATCGTCTGGGCGATCGCGACCAAGACATGGAATGGTCCCGACAACAAACCCGCGGTCCTGTACGCGTTCGATGCCGCCAAACTCGGCCAACCCATCTACAGCTCAGAACAGAACAGCCAACGCGATCGCGCGGCCATGGCAACTCGTTTCGTCATCCCTGTGGTCGTCAACGGGCGCGTCTACTTCGGTACCAGAACCGAAGTCGAGGTCTACGGCTTGCTGAAATAGCCTCTGAACCCGAAGACCCAGGCTCCGTTCGCCGTATACTAGCCCCTGAATGTCTTCCTTTCCGTCGAGTCTCGAAGTGGGCACGACCATTGGGGATTACCAGATCGTCTCCGTAATCGGGCGCGGCGGCATGGGAAAAGTATTCAAGGTTCGCAACGTCCTCTCCGACCGCGTAGAGGCGATGAAGGTCCTGCTGCCCGATCTGGATCCTCGTCCCGACCAAGTGGAACGTTTCCTTCGGGAAATCAAAGTGGTCGCAGGCCTCGAGCATCCCGGAATCGCGGCGCTCCGAACAGCCCTCCGGGTTGACACTCAGATTCTGATGATCATGGAATACGTGGAAGGAAATTCTCTGCAACATTTCCTTGGACGAGGCCGAATCGAAGTCGCGCCGGCGGTGCATTTGACGAAGCAACTGCTGGAGGCGCTCAGCTATGCCCATGGGCGGGGAGTCGTACATCGCGACGTCAAGCCGTCGAATATCCTGATTGGGCCCGGCGGCCGGATGAAACTCACCGACTTTGGCATCGCCAGCCGTCACGGAGACCCGAAACTCACCGCCGCTGGCACGGCCGTCGGCTCGCTTCATTACATGTCTCCCGAGCAAATGAGGGCGGAGCCCATCGATGCGCGCTCCGATCTGTACTCTGTGGGTGTGACCCTCTATGAGATGGTCATTGGACAGACGCCGGTTCAAGGCGACAGCTTCTATTCGATCTTGAGGGCGCATTTGGAGGAAAAGCCTCGTCCGGCGATCGAACTGGTTCCGGGAATCACGCCAGAGCTTTCCCAGATTATCGACCGGTCGCTCGAAAAGATGCCCGCAGCCCGCTTCCAGAATGCGGATGAGTTTCACACCGCCTTAAGCGACCTCGACGCGGGAGGTCGAGAGGCTGCGGCGGCGACTGCGATCATGGCGGGACGTGCGGTCTCCGATACTCCGATCCCAGCAGACTTGCGTACGACCAATGCATCCGGCCGCACCGAGTCCACCCCGCTACCCGGAAGAGTCCCGACCGAGACGGGTTCAAAAGTCTGGGACCCGGCTGTACTCGAAAATGTTCGGAAGAATCTTGCCGTCTATGTAGGCCCAATGGCTAAAGTTTTTGTGAGTCGCGCCGCCAAAAATGCACGCGCTTTGGAAGATATGTATCAAGTTCTGGCGTTGGAGATTTCTTCTCCCGCCGACCGCGAGAAATTTCTTCGCTCCAAGCCCCTTTGAGCTTCCATTACGGCTGCGACTCCAGCATGCGGATGGCCTTCACCAGACTGAGGTACATTCGGTTGAAGGACTGGGCCAACTGCGAAATCTCGTCGGCCCCCTTGACCGCAAGTTCGGGAACACTCAGATCGCCCTTGCTGATCTGATCCGCGGCTTTGGAAAGGCGCGTGACTGGACGAATCACAATCAGCACAATGGCCAAGTCCAGCAGAAGCAGCGTCGCCAGCGAAACTCCTACGAGCGAAAACATCAGGCTGCGAAAAGCGCGATCCGCGATGCCCAATGGCACCGACATCGGGACAGAGATGATCTGCGCACCGACCGTGTCGCCCATTTTCCAGTCAAATCCATTGTTCTTGCCGTAAATCCTGACCAGCGCCACCGGGGCCTGCCGCCAAGTGTTGTGACACTCAAGGCAAGGGCCTCCCGCCACGATCGGCTTGGCCAAAAACAGAGCCCGCCCTGACGGCGTATCGCGCTCGCCAGAGAATTCTTTTTGCTCTGGATGGGTGCGGAAAATCTGGATGACGTCCGATTCCCAATCCACCGCCCGGTCGCGCAGGTTGGTGGGATTCAGCGTAGCCTCTTTGTATATGTAATCGGGATAATCACCGTGGAGATAATTGAAGGCCTCCGTTGCGGCGTAGGCGGGCACAGTCTGCGCCAGGAAAGTGTTGACCTGGGTCTGGTGCTGTTGCAATAGGGGACCGACCTGCTTGGAGGTGTAAGTGCGCATCGCGCTGGCCGATCCCATCATGAGCCGGGCTTGCTGCAAGACCTGTTCGTGAGCGGTCTGCTCGAGGAAATCCCGCGCGAAATATGCAGCCGCCGCCATTCCCGAGCCGAAGACAAGGATCAGTATTAAGTTGAATTTAACCAGGAGACGCATAGGGCGCGATTATAACGAGAGCGGAAGCCAACTTCCACGGCCTCGAGACCTAGGCTAACTTCGCTTCCCGGACAGCGTCTATACTCCGAGCCGTGCCACCCCTCGACGGAGGATTCATGCAATCCAACTCAGCCCTGCACTTTGCGTTCTTTCTCGCTACTACTTTCTCGCTCGTTGTCTTCACCGCGGCTCAATCCAAACCCCGAGCTCACCCAAAAGACTCCGATCTAGTCACCCGTATTCAACGAGTAGAAAACGGCATCCCGCCCATCCCACTCAGCGGCACCGAACCACAGTTGCAACTCAACCTCGAGAAACTGATGCAGCTTTATAAAGTCCCGGGCCTTAGCGTCGCCGTGATGGACAATTTCAAAGTCGCATGGGCCAAGGGCTACGGCGTCACCGAAGCTGGCGGAAACAATCCGGTGACGGTCCACACTTTTTTTCAAGCCGGCTCGATCAGCAAGCCTGTAGCCGCAACCGGAGCGCTCTCCCTGGTCGAGCACGGACAGCTTTCACTCGACGAAAACGTCAACCGGAAACTGAAGTCGTGGCAGGTCCCCGACAACGAGTTCACCAAAGAAGAAAAAGTAACGCTGCGCCGCATCTTGAGTCATAGTGCGGGCCTCACCGTGCACGGATTCCCCGGATACGAAGTTGGTTCGCCGATCCCGAATCTGGTGCAGATTTTTAATGGCGAAGCTCCCGCAAACACCGCTGCGATCCGCGTGGATTTCGTTCCCGGAACAAAATTTCGCTACTCCGGCGGCGGCGTCACCATCGAACAGCAATTGGTAACCGATGTGGCGGGAAAACCGTTTCCGCAGTTCATGCGCGAAACCGTGCTCGACAAAATCGGCATGGCTGACAGCACCTACGAGCAACCGCTTCCGCCCGCGCGCGCTGTCATGGCAGCCACAGCGACCCACTCCGATGGCATGCCTGTCGCCGGCAAATGGCACATCTATCCGGAAATGGCCGCCGCCGGATTGTGGACCACCGCCACCGACTTGGCAAAGTTCGCCATCGAAATCGCCCTCTCGAAACAAGGCAAGGCCAACCACGTTCTGTCGCAGGCGACAACCCGCGAAATGTTGAAGCCGCAAATCGAGCAGGTCGGTCTCGGTTTCTTTCTCGCCGGCCACAAAAATCCGGAAGAATTCGGCCACAACGGCGCTGATGAGGGCTTTCAGGCGCTTCTGATCATGTTTGCCGACTCCGGCAAAGGCGTCGCCATCATGGCCAACTCCGATAACGGCATTACTATCGCGAATTACTTGACCCAAAGCGTGGCCCAAGAATACGGATGGAACTACACTCCCGAGCCCCCGTCCGCTGCCGAACTGCTCATGTTGGTTGCCGCTTCCAAGGGTCCGCAAGCTGTCATGACCAGATATTCAGAACTGAAAATGGCGGGACCGTCGTCGGTCTATAAGCTGGATGAAAACACACTGATCGGACCGGGATACCACTTCCTCTCCGCCGGAAAGACTGACGCCGCCCTTCAGATATTTCAATTGGAAGTGCAGGAGTATCCAAAATTCTGGAACGCCTACGATAGCCTGGCCGAAGCTTTCGCCATTGCGGGACAAAAAGAACAGGCCATTGAGAATTACCAGAAATCCGTCGAACTGAACCCGCAGAACCAGGGCGGCATCGACGCACTGAAGAAACTCCAGGAACAGAAATAAGTGCCGAAGGCAACGGAACACCGGCGTTTCGATGTACAGTAATTCGCCAGGACGAGAATCCGATGGCCTCGAACAACGCAGTGGAAAACGATCTGCCTGCCTTACCTTTCGACACCTGGAAAGACACGCTGGCCACGCTACACATGTGGACCCAGGTGGTCGGAAAAGTTCGTCTCAAATTATGTCCGCTGGTGAATCATTTTTGGAACGTCGCCTTCTACTTGACCGCTCGCGGATTGACTAGTTCAGCCATGCCGTACCAGCGGGGAGCAATCTGGGGCACTTTTGAAGTCCAGTTTGATTTCATCGACCACCAGCTCTCGGTCGAATCCAGCAACGGCCGCAGAGTCGAAATCGCGCTCAAGGCAGAGAGCGTCGCTGAGTTCTACAAAACGTTTATGGCTGCGCTTGCCGAACTCGGCGTAATCGTGAAGATCTGGACGACTCCCTGCGAGATCCCCGACCCCATACCATTTGAGCAGGATCAGATTCACGCCGCATACGATCCCGAAGCCGTGAACAAATTCTGGCGCATCCTGGTCTGGGTCGACCAGGTATTCAAGGAATTCCGTGCAGGATTTCTAGGGAAAGTCAGTCCCGTACACTTTTTCTGGGGAAGTTTCGATCTGGCTGTAACTCGCTTCTCCGGTCGAAGAGCGCCGGAGCGACCGGGAGCCGACTCCATCACGCGAGAAGCGTACTCTCACGAAGTCAGCAGTGCCGGATTCTGGCCCGGAGGCGGCGATATCCAGGGGCCGGCCTTCTATTCCTACGCTGCCCCTGAACCTTCCGGCTTCGCACAACAGCATGTTCGCCCTGCCGCAGCGTTCTATCATCCGCAATTGAAAGAGTTCTTGCTCATGTACGACGACGTGCGCGCCTCCCCTTCCCCAGAAGCCGCGTTAATGGAGTTTCTTCAGAGCACCTATGCGGCAGCCGCCGATTTAGGTAAATGGGATCGGCGCGCGCTGGAACGCTAAACACCAGGGTTTCCCGTATTGCCGCTATCCAGAAGTTTCGCGATCGATTCCACTACTATGCGAAACCAAAGGCGTCCACCCGTGGGTCTGGCCTCGCAGGCGACGTCGCCACAGTACGGCATACGCTTGGGGCGCTAAAGGCCTAGGCCTAGGCGCTTGAGGAGGTTGGTGTAGCGTCGATCCCGGCGAAGGGTGTCCCTTTGAGGGTCGA
>CAZILJ010000665.1:0-4953 GCA_964539915.1 uncultured Acidobacteriaceae bacterium
AAAAACATTGCAAAGACGCTGAGCGCCGCCACCCGGTAAACATTTTCGACTCCCAGGTGGCGATGGGCCCAGGAGGCAAAATAGGGTCCGGCAGCGCCGCCGATGTTGACCATGGTGTAGTAGATCGAGTAGCCGATGGAGCGAACATTCTCTTTCGAGGCGCGCGCCGTTGTACCTACCACGCACGGTTTGACGAGTGAAATCCCAAGCGCGGGCAGCATCAGAATGAAGCCGACAAAAAGGCCGAGCGGCACCGTGTTGCGGATGGAAGCCAGCCACGGTGCTCCAATCGAGCCGATCAGAAAATAAGAAGCGCCAAGGATGAGGTAGGCCACCGAAAGCGCGCGGCGGAATCCTAGGCGGTCGGCCGCGGCTCCGCCGAAAATCGCCAGGAACCACACCATACCGCCGAAGATTCCGGTCAGCGTTCCGGTCTGCTCGGTGGAAAAGTTAAGCTGCTCCTGCAGATACAAGGCGAGCGAAGCAAACGCCCCGTAGTAGGCAAGGCGCTCAAAAATTTCGGTGATGTTGGCGATCCAGAACGGCTGCTCGAACCCGGTGCGGATTTCCTCGAAGCGTTGAGAGAAAGCCAAATTGACTCCTGTGGTTTTGTGGCGCGGGCTCCCGCCCGCGGTCAGCCGAGCAGTCGATCTCGAATATACTGGCCCGTCACTCCCCCGACCCGTAGCACTTTATTCCGGCTGGTCTGACCGGACGCAATGGTAACGGAAGATCGCGGCAGCTTCAAAAGTTTTGAAAAAAGCTCAATGCAGGCTTCGTTGGCCCGGCCCTCGACCGGAGGCGTGGTCAGCGAGACTTTGAGCGCACCGCCCAGTTCGCCCGTGATGGCGTTCTTGCGCGCGCGGGGGCGCACTTTGACCGCGAAGCTAACTCCGCCGTCGGATTCATGAATCAGAAGCATGACTTCCTAATGAAATCCCGGAGGCCGTCACCGTACCGGTTCTAACACCGGGGACTAGTTTCGCAGACAGCTTTCTTAACCAACCTCTTTTCCGAGAAGGCATCCAAATGAGTGGCAGAACTGCAGCACCCTTCCCTCCGGCCTCACTGAGCGGAGAGGGGTTGGAGGGTTGGGTTGCCGCGGTGACTGCCATTTTGAAGTCTGCGCCCGGTTTTCCGTTCGCGCTGGCTGTGCGCGACGCCTATATTTCTGTCCCTGCGACAGCCTTTCATCAATTTCGATAAAATAGACGTATGAAATACGCCTCTGCCCGTCTGCTGTTGTGGCTAACCTTGGGCGCCTGCGCACTGGTAGCACTACCCGGTCGCGCTCAAGAGGGACCGCTCGAGAACACGCCTCCCAAAGACACGACCCCGGAAGACATTATCAAACGCTTTGCTGCGAAAGAAACGGAATTCGCCAAGGCGCGCGACCAGTACACCTACCGCCAGGACGTAAGAGTTCAGACCGTGGATGGAAGTACGGTAGATGGCGAGTATCACGAAGTCTTCGACGTGATGTTCGACGACAAGGGCCACCGCATCGAGAACGTGGTGTTCGCTCCGCAGTCGAGTCTGACGAAGATCTTCATGTCGCAGGAAGATTTTGAGGACATTCGCCACCGCCTGCCATTTGTTCTCACCACCGAAGATCTGCCGGAGTACAACATCCTCTATGTCGGCCAGCAAAAAGAAGACGAGCTGAATTGCTTCGTTTTCGACATCGCGCCCAAAAAAATCGAAGGCAAGAAGCGCTACTTCCAGGGACGCGTCTGGGTCGACGATCACGACTTTCAGATCGTGAAGACTTATGGCAAAACCGTTCCCGACATCCGCGAGAAACATGGCAACCAGGAGAATTTGTTTCCTAAGTTCACGACCTGGCGGCAGCAGATCGACGACAAATACTGGTTTCCGGTCTACACCAAGGCGGACGACGAGTTGCACTTCAAGATGGAAGATGTGCACATCAAAGAAGTCGTGAAGTACGAGGACTACAAGCGTTTCGGTTCGAACGTGAAGATTCTGTACGAAGGCAAGGAAGTGCCCAAGGGTGAGAAACCAGCGGATCAGAAAAAGCCGGACCAGAAGGATCCGAACGCGCCCAAGCAGTAAGTCTCAAGGCTGCAGAGTTTCAAGCTTGCAAAGTCACGAGATCGATCGTTCAGGGCAATCTTTGAGAGTGGTCATGCTGAGCGGCGTTCTTTGCGGCGAACGGTCTATTAATGCGGCAGGGGATCGCATCAGTTCTTCGCTGTATTTCGCAGTGAACAGGGTTGATTGAAAATCGTGAGACGTTGAAACCTCCGAGTCGCAACCGTAAAGCTCTCAGTAGAATAAATACTTCCGCCACTTATCATCCGACCGCCCCATCAACCGCATGATATGCCGGCTAGTGTGCAAATTGAAGGCGCGTGGCTCGCGCATCAGCTTCATGCCGGCTTCGACAGGATGCTGGTTACCTTTGCGGCGGTTGCAGGCGTGGCAGCAGGCGACCAGGTTTTCCCAGGTGGACGAGCCTCCGCGCGAGCGCGGGATCACGTGGTCGAGCGTCAGTTCACTCGATGGCAGCACGGTGGCGCAATACTGGCAGGTATTGCGGTCACGCAGCAGGATATTCTTACGAGAGAGCGCGCGGCTCTGATGCGGAATGCGGCGGTACTCGAGCAGACGGATCACCGAGGGTAGGCGCATCGCTACGCGAGCCGAGTGCAGAAAGTGTCCATTCTCTTCTTCGGTCATGGCCACGCCCTTGAGCACTAGGACCAACGCGCGGCGCGCGGCGCAGACATTAATGGGCTCATAAGACGCGTTCAGCACGAGAACGGGCGCCAGCAGGGCGTGGCCGTCGCCCGGCCGATGCGTGGCTGCTGGCGAGAACAGGCCGGCGGCATGCCGGGAACCTGCATCGTGGTCCATCCTTAGTGACATAACTTCCTGCCCTCAGGGGCCGAAGCCCAAATCCTCTTTCTCACCCTTGAACTAACTCATTGCGGTGGTCACCAAAACATCTTCCCGCTGCTCGTTCTCTCCGGCGGGATGGCCATACCCGGCCAGCCGGAATTCAGCGTAGTTAGATGCCAATTTCAGCGTGCGCGCCACGACGCCGTTGAACTGGAGCCGATGAACCAGTTCGCTCAGCCCACCTTCGTAACTGCCATAGGCCACGGCATGGGCAAAGGGACGAGCGATGCGCCGGCACACCGGACATCGCCGCCGACCATCCTCATCTCTTTCCGCGCAGGAAGGAAGCACCCTGTCCCTGCAGATAGAGCAAACCTTGCCGCGGATCGGAGGGACGCTGACCAGGCAATCGAGGCAAACCCGCAGCCGGGAAATATTCAGCAATGGCTCGCCGCAAATGCGGCGGCAATCAGAAGGGAAGAGAACGGTGAAGAGACTTTCCGCTAGTCGCTGAACCCGGATGCGGACTGGACCGGGCGAACGTTCTTTCGAAACAATGGGATGCCCTGCAACTACGCCACTGGTGTGGCTGGTCCGGATTTGGTCCTCATTACTGCTGAAGACGGCCTCCTCGTCGTGCCCGCAGTCAAATCCGCTGCGGTCAATCTTTGCTGCAATTCCTGCAGTATAGCGGCGATGCTCGACCTAGGCAACGTTGCGGTTCGGCGCCGGCGGCGCTTTGGGTGACGCGAGCCTCGGCTCTTCCGACATTCGATCACGCACATCGGTGAAAATCAGCCGATAGTCGCGCCTGAAACATTCTCCACAGCGTACTGGCTTCAGAAGAAACAACGGCAAGACAAAGCGTTCGGCCAAGGTCCTGCGACGCGAGCGGAAAGCGGACTGGCTACCGCAATCGCGGCACCGATAGGGGGCGATCAAAGGCAAGCCCGAGTCGTTCATACTTTCACCTCAGATATGCAGACGAAGGGGCGGAAGAAGAACTGCCCCATCTTACACCAGCATGCGGAACAAAAACCGAAGTCGCTGTTGCCGCCCGAGTGCCGTACCGATCGGGAAAGCTGAAGGCAGGTGTGTGCATCAAAACGTCAAGTCATTTGGCTTCAATACCTTGCACGTCGAAGCCGTAGCTCCTCAGCAGCTCAGCCGTAGCCGCGGTTTTCACGAAGGACACGAATTGGCGGGCCGTCTCTTTATTTTTTGACGAACTAAGAATTACGCAGGCCTGCTCGATCGGTGGATATTCGCCGCCGGGGATCTCGACGTAAAGTCCTTTGTCTTTCATGTTTGGAGACAGAGCGAGCGACAAAGCCACGATGCCCACGTCAGCCGAGCCGGAAACAACGAAGGATGCCGTCTGTGAAATGTTTTCGCCCAGCACAAACTTGTCTTTCACTTTCTCGTAGAGGCCCTCTTTCTGCAACGCAGCTACTGCGGCCTGCCCGTAGGGAGCGTGCTGCGGGTTTGCGACAGCGATTTTCTTAACAGAAGGGTCGAGAAGAGCCTTCATGCCTGAAGACAGGTCAAGCTTTGAGTCCTTCGGAACCCAAATCACAATCTTGCCCCTGGCATATGGGTAGTAGCTTCCCGGTTCCGTCAATCCCGCCGCCTCCAATTTCTTTGGGTAATCAAGATTGGCAGAAAAGAACACGTCAAATGGCGCTCCGTTCTGAATCTGCTGGAAAAAGCTTCCCGACGAACCGTAGATGAGTTTCACGGTTTTGCCGGTTTCCTTCTGGAACCGTGCCGAGACGTCTTGCATCGCAGACTGAAGGTCCGCCGCCGCGGCCACGGTGATTTCCTGCGCGGCAGACAGTGGATGGACAAAAGCGAGTGCAAGGGCGGTGCTTAGAGCCAGTTTTCGCACGTACATTCTCTTTCTCCGAACCGGGCTCATGAGATTCAAAGCAATCGGCGTAAGCGATGATTCTCAGAGTGTTACACAAGAAATCGCAATCCCGGGCTCGCCGCGGACATTCTTAAGCAATATAGTCAATGCTGCTGATAGCGAACATAATCGCATTACTTTGTTTAGTATAACCGTGTGTAACATACAATTCGTGAACT
>CAZILJ010000666.1:0-5311 GCA_964539915.1 uncultured Acidobacteriaceae bacterium
AAACGCCGATTGGCGAAGAGGAAGATTCGCATCTGGGCGACTTCATCGAAGATCGCGGCGTGGTTTCTCCGGCCGAGGCCGTGATCAACGTGAACCTTAAGGACCAGACAGGACAGGTCCTGCGCACGCTGACTCCGCGCGAAGAGAAAGTCATAAAGATGCGCTTCGGCCTCGAAGATGGCAGCGAGCACACTCTCGAAGAGGTCGGCCAGTCGTTCGCAGTTACCCGCGAACGCATCCGCCAGATCGAAGCCAAGGCGCTGCGCAAGCTGCGCCATCCCTCGCGCTCCCGAAAGTTGCGGGCGTTTATGGATGGAGTTAGGGATTAAGTCTGAGTCAGCCCCGAGTTACTCTCGGGGCTGACGCTTTTCAGGCCTGACATGTGCCGTGCGACACAGGCATAAATCCCACGCGGCATGCAGACGTGGATCCCACCCTTGCAACGATCGCAAGGATGGGCACCCGGCCACCCTTGAAAACGTCGGATGTCTCGGAAAAGTTAGCTGATCAGAGCGCTTTTTGAGCGCAGTGCGTCCACGGTTCGATTCGGAGCCACGAGTATTCTCGGTACCCGGACAGAATGGGAACCGACGGGTAACCCTAGCATCCCATCGTGCGCTTTCGACCTGAAAACAAGTCCATCCCGTGCGAGAAGGGTCAATCCCTTACGGCACCACTCGCCTTGCCTGATGATCGAGCCCTCGCTAAAGGGCAGACTCCTCCCTTCCCGAGCCGCGTTGGAAGTAAACTTCTTCAGGATCGTCAGGGAAACCTTGGTCCGCAGGTCGAGGGTGGAATCGAGGACCTTCGATGTCGTCTGCGCGTTTTCGACAAAGCTATCGAATAGGCATTCCTTGAAGACCTCCGCCGGAGTATCTTCCGGTCCCATCCTTCCTTCGACTTCTCCGAAATAACAACCGAGGAAAGTGGGCAGTCTGGCTGGGTCCAGGCGCCGTATCCGAAAGGTTCATTCGATTTTGCGGCCTGCGTGATCCCGGAAGATGCGTGGTACTTCATTCCGGAGAGAGAGATTCGCGGGTTGCAGTCGATCTCGTTAGGTACGATGAGGGGCGAGGCAAACTATGAAGTCGACCGCGAAGCCTGGGGCCTTTTGCGGAAGGCGTCTGAAATCGGCGATCCGGAGAGCGGAGCCGAGCAGCCTCCAACGGCTCAATCGGACGCAACGCAGCGCACAGGCGGGCGGCAACGGATGGCGGCGGCAGCGAACTACTTCAAGCGGCAACCGGAGCGCGGCAGTGTCGTTCCGAAGAAGGCAGAGGAGAGCGAGGCACGATTCCGGTATCAGTCCATCCGGCAGTTCACATCCGGACGTTGGTCACACGGCCGAGCTGGACGTCGCCACCTGAGCTCGTTCCAGCAGAGGGATTTCTTTTGCGCTATGTAAGTTTTCAAACTGCTTGGAGAGTCCGCGGCGCGCCCGGAAATTTGTTCTCAGTTTTCCTCTGGCTTCCACAGGGAAGTCTCATCCTCCACAGCTTCTTCACAACGGTGCGCGGTTTTTGTGTTGCGGTGCGCGACGATCTGGCTGAGAGTGGATGCATAGAAACGTGAGAGTTCCTGAGCTTGCCGGATGATTGCGGCAGAGCCAGCGGCAGCGGTGATTCTCGAGAGTGGATTGCCGGGGGGAACCCAGAAAACGCGCGCGAGCGCGACTGGTTGCCCGGGCCTTGCGGCCTCCTCCCCCACCGTGCTCTTCGGAGCAAGGACGGCTGCTGGCCAGCGTTGCGAGTGCAGATTCGGGATCGCAAGATGACGGATCGGCGACGCGCGTTGGCAGACGCGGCACTCGATTCGAGCGCTGTCGGGCTGAAGCGGTCATTTCGACGCCAATCGGCGACTCGGCAGGCAGGAAACCACGAACGATGCGGTCGGGTGGCTGGCCCGGCCGCATTTGTTTTGCGGAAAGAAGATGTTCACCGCAAACAACGGGAAGGATTCGCGAAGTACGCAAGAAAACCTTGGGACATCTAGCCTAAGGGTTGATCGCAAAACGATCCTCACTTGATCTTCGCATTTTCTTCGCCTACACTAAGGACCAGCTCGAGTCTTTAGCGAAAACCGCTGGCCAACTTTTTGTTGGTTTGACCTGAGATTTCCATCGGAGGCGCATCGCATTCACCAGCGGTTTGCGGCTCGTGTGGCACCTCCAGGAAATACAGCCCTAGGAAAAATCATTGGCGACGACTGATTACAGCATCAGCACTCTTCCGGCCAACGTTGAGGCCGAGCGCTCGATTCTGGGCGCGATTCTGCTCGACAACTTTGCGTACAACCAGGCAGCTGAGCATTTGCGGATCGAAGACTTCTCGCTCGACTCGCACCGCCGCATCTACTCGCGCATGGTCGATCTCGCCGAATCCTCGCGGCCCATCGACATGATCACGCTGATCGAGGAGCTCGACCGGCACAAGGACCTGCAACCCATCGGCGACGTGGCTTACGTGTCGAGCCTGACCGTCGGCGTACCCGACCGTCCGAGCATTGAACACTACGTCAAGATTGTGCGCGACAAGGCGATGCTGCGCGGGTTGATTGCCGCTGCCAGCACGGCGATTGCGCGGGCGTCGGACCAGGCGGACTCGGCCGAAGATGTGATCAGCGATGCCGAAGCTGCAATTTTCCAGCTCTCGGAAAAACGCATTGGCCGCGGCTTCATGGGTGTGCAGGAAATCGTTCGCGAAACGTTTGGCTCGGTTGATGCCCTGCTGCAACGCGGTCAGCGCATCACTGGACTGGCGACGCACTACACCGATCTGGATGAGATGACCTCCGGCTTGCAGCGCTCCGATCTTGTGATCATTGCGGCGCGGCCGTCCATGGGCAAAACCGCTTTCGTGATGAACATTGCCGAGAATGCTGCGATTGAAGACCAGCAGGTGGTCGGAGTGTTCTCGCTGGAAATGTCGCGCGAGGCGCTGTTGATGCGCTTGCTCTGTTCGCAGGCGCGGGTCGACGCCCACAAGATGCGCACCGGATCACTGTGGCAGGACGACACGAAAAAAGTTGTGCGCGCCATGGAGCAACTGGCACACGCGCCAATTTTTATCGATGACACTCCCGGTATTTCTCTGAGCGAGATGCGAGCGAAGGCGCGGCGGTTGAAGCAGGCGCAGGGCGGCAGGCTGGACCTGATCATCGTGGATTACCTGCAGCTGATGTCGGGTGGGGGAAAGCGTTTCGAGAACCGTACTCAGGAAGTCTCGGCAATCTCACGCGGGCTGAAGGCTCTGGCGAAGGAACTCGCCGTCCCGGTGATCGCTCTCTCGCAGTTGAGCCGCGCTCCGGAAAGCCGCGGCGGAGATCATCGTCCGCAACTCGCCGACTTGCGCGAATCGGGATCGATCGAGCAAGACGCCGACCTGGTCATGTTCATCTTCCGCGAAGAAGTTTACAAGCAGGACGACCCGGAGCTGCAGGGTAAGGCCGAGCTCATTATTGCTAAACAACGCAATGGCCCGATCGGAAAAGTCAGGATGGCCTTCCTGAAAAATAGCACCAGATTCGAGTCACTGGCCGAAGGTGGAACGGGGTCTGACGACTAGCGCCTCGCCTACAGGAAATACCCTAGATGGGCTTCAGTAAGTCCATGAGGAGCTTAGATTTGCGGATATGCTTAAAAATGCCAACTGGGCTGTGGAAAAGATTGTGGAATTGAAAACCATCGTCGAGAGGTCTCTTCGCGGGAACCGAGCGATCGGTTTCAATCGGGAGCATTGTCGCCCGTTAAAGCCATGAATAGTAACCAGTTATGCAATTGATCCCGCGTTAACGTAAGCGCTAGCCAGACGCGTTCGCTTTCTTTCCTATTTTGAGATTTGCACATTTTGGGGTTCTGGCACTTTCGTTTACAGCCCGATTTCTAGCCGCTTTTCGCGCTGCGCCTTCGCGGCCATTGTCTGCGAAAAACTGATCGAAGCAATCGTCTTCTGTGATGTTAGACACCGGTAATTGGAGAGTGGGCGAGCCGTTTAATTGCTGCCCTCGCCGACCTTCAAAACCGCCAGGAATGCCTCTTGGGGAATGTCGACGCGGCCGATGCGTTTCATGCGCTTTTTGCCCTCTTTCTGTTTTTCGAGCAGCTTGCGCTTGCGCGAAATGTCGCCGCCATAACATTTTGCAATAACGTTCTTGCGTATGGCATGTACTGTTTCACGCGCAATGATTTTTGCTCCGATCGAGGCCTGAATTGCCACCTCGAACATCTGCCGGGGAATGAGTTCTCGCATCTTGGAAACCAGAAGTTTTCCACGCTCGTAGGCGAAGTCGCGGTGGACGATGATCGAGAGCGCATCCACGGGTTCGCCCGCAACCAGGATGTCGAGTTTCACCATCGGCGATTCCCAATAGCCGGCCAGATGGTAATCGAGGGAGGCGTATCCCCGCGAGACGGACTTGAGCCGGTCATAAAAGTCGAGAACGATCTCGTTCAACGGCAATTCGTAGTGCAGCATCACGCGCGAAGAACTGACGTACTCGAAGGTTTTCTGCTTGCCGCGTTTTTCTTCGACCAGCTTCAGAATTCCGCCAACGTACTCTTCGTTGGTGAGAATCGTAGCCAGGATCACCGGCTCTTCGACCTTGGCGATTTCGCTGGGATCGAGCCAGCGGGAAGGATTGTCGATTTCGACCATCTCGCCATCGGTCTTCGTGATCTTGTAGCGCACGCCAGGAGCCGTCGTGATCAAGTCAAGATTGAATTCGCGCTCGAGTCGTTCCTGGATGATCTCCATGTGAAGCAGGCCCAGAAAACCGCAGCGGAACCCAAAGCCTAGCGCGACGGAACTTTCGGGCTCGAAGAAGAACGAGGAATCGTTCAGCCGCAATTTTTCCAGAGCCTCGCGCAGTTGCGTATGCTCGTGCGCGTCCACGGTGTAGAGTCCCGCGAAAACCATCGGCTTGATCTCTTCGAAGCCAGGCAGCGGCTCGATAGCCGGATTGCCGTCGTCTGTAATCGTGTCGCCAATTTTTGTGTCAGCGACGTTCTTGATGTTGGCGATCAGGAATCCGACTTCGCCCGCCTGGAGTTGATCGATTTCCACAGGCTTGGGTGTGAGCACTCCGAGCGTTTCCGCGTCGAACGTAGTGCCGTTCCACATGAGTCGAATTCTCTGCTCCTTGCGGAGTGTGCCTTGAAACACTCGAGTCAGCACCACGACACCGCGGTAAGGATCGAACCAGGAGTCGAAGACCAGCGCCTGGAGCCGGTTGTCAGGAGAGCCTTTAGGGGGAGGAACGCGCTTCACAATCGCTTCCAGAATGTCGGGAACGCCTTGTCCCGTCTTGGCGCTGA
>CAZILJ010000667.1:0-6698 GCA_964539915.1 uncultured Acidobacteriaceae bacterium
CAACCTGCCAACACTGCCTATGGCGTGGGCTTCGATCCGCTTGTACTCAAGTGGAACTTCGAACGCCAGGGGCGCTTCTCACCCTATCTCGAACTCTGCGGAGGGACGCTGTTCACCAGCCACAACGTCCCCACTGGAACCAACCCTGTGAACTTCACGGACCAGGCCGCGCTTGGCGTGCACATCCTAGGGGTCGAGCACAACCTCAGTCTCGAACTACGCTACATGCACATTTCAAATGCTGGACTGGCAACGCCCAATCCCGGGATCAACACGGTGCAAGTGCGCCTCGGGGTGGGCAAATTCTCCCGACACCGCCGTTAGTGCCGGGAGTTGATTTCGGGGCGGCGCAAGAGGGCGGGGGCGCACTCGCGACCGCCGGCGGGACGGCGGCGCCGCTTCCTGCGGGCGCGACTTCCTCATGAGGTACGGCTGCGGTTGCAGCTTTGTCCGACCCCCGGCTATTCTTCCTACTTATGTCTACGCTCGTCGAATGTGTTCCTAATTTTTCGGAAGGCCGCGACAAATCGAAGGTTGACGCTATCGTCGAGGCGATGAAGATGCCCGGCGTCTACCTGCTGGATCGCGAAATGGATTCCGACCACAATCGCTCCGTCATTACTCTCGCCGGGGAGCGCGAGTCCATCCAGGAAGCCGCCATTCGTGGCGTCGGCAGGGCCGCTGAACTCATCGACCTCAATGTGCATACTGGCGCGCACCCCCGGATGGGAGCTACCGATGTGGTTCCCTTCATCCCCATCGATGGGGTCACGATTGAAGACTGTGTAGCGATCGCTGGCTACGTCGGGGAAGAGATCTGGAAGCGCTATAAGATTCCGGTGTATCTCTACGAATCGGCTGCGCGGATTCCGGAACGCCAAGGCTTGGAAAATATTCGGCGCGGGCAATTCGAGGGCATTCGAGTCGAGATTGCCACCAATCCGGCGCGTTGTCCAGATTTTGGGGACCCTCGTCTGCACGAGACGGCGGGCGCGACGGTCGTGGGCGCACGCAAGTTTCTGATCGCTTATAACGTGTTTCTCAACACCCCGGATGTAGATATCGCCAAAAAGATCGCCAAGGCCGTGCGCTTCTCGAGCGGCGGAATGCGGTTTGTGAAAGGCGCTGGCTTCCTGGTACGCGGTCTGGCGCAAGTGTCGATGAATCTAACCGACTTCGAGCAAACCCCCGTGCACCGCGTCTTTGAGATGGTGAAACGCGAGGCAGAGCGCTACGGCGTGGCACCTGTGTCGAGCGAGATTGTGGGACTGATCCCGAAAAAAGCTTTGGAACAGGCGGCCGAGTGGTTCCTGCAGGTGGAGAATTTTGATTCGTCGTTGATTCTGGAAAACCGGCTGATGGCAGTGATGGGCGGGAAGATGGCGATCGGCGGGTTACGTGCGGGAATCGAACCTTTCGTCGAGCAACTCGCCGCTCCCACCCCCACTCCCGGGGGCGGGAGCGCTTCGGCCGCGGCCGCAGCGATGGCCGCCGGGCTCGCTGCCATGGTGGCTTCCATGTCGCGCGGGAAAAAGGCTTATCTGCAATATGAGCCGCAACTCAGTGCAGCCGTCGCGCGGCTCAGTCCGCTGCGCGAAGAACTGAAGAGTGCGGTGGACGCCGACGCAGAGTCCTACAACTCGGTGATGAAGGCCTATAAGCAGGCAAAAACCGCCGCGGATGAAAAATCCAGCGAGGCTATGATCGATGCTACCCTCAAAGAAGCGACTGCGGTTCCGCTGGGGGTCGCCGAAAAATCCCACGAGATTAGGCAGATCGTGAAGTCTCTCGAGCCCATTACGAATCCGCACATGAAATCGGACTTGATGACGGCTCTGGCACTGGCAGGCGCCGCAGTCACTGGGGCTCTGGCGAATGTAGAGATCAATCTGGCGTCGATCAAAGATCCCATCTTCGCGGCGGATGTACGGAAGCGAGTTACAGCCATTTCGTAGAAACTCCCTCGCCACCGCTGTTTTCTCACCCTCAGTCCGGAACCACCTAAGCAGAGACGTAACCATCAGGTCTTGAGGAGCCGGGGCCGGGACTCAGTTGGTCAATGGACATTGTACTTTTGTGTGATTGCCGGCGCTTGCAAGTAAAATAGAATAAAGTGATCGATTCACTGCAGGGCCGGATTGTGCATCCAAGTCAAGGGTGCGCTCAACCCGTCCTGTTTCTCTGATTTGAGGTGTTATGAAACTCTTGAAGATTTGCCTGGCTTCGCTACTCCTGGTAAGCATGGCCTCTGCTATGCCGCTGAACTCTTCCGGTCGCGCGTGCGTACCCGCCGATCTGCTGCAACTGATTTCGGTGGATTATCGTGCACTTAAGGATTCGCCCACGGCGATGGCCCTGAAGCAGCAGGTACTGCCCGACAATCTCAAGCAGTTTGAGACTGCTCTGAAGACGATCGGCATCGATCCCGACAAAGATGTGGACACGCTGACTTTTGCGTCATTCCGCGCCGGCAAGCAGGGAGTGAGGGGCGTGGGCGTGGCGGCGGGGCCCTTCAATATGAAGGCCGTCCTGAAGAAGATGAAGCTGCAGAAGGTTGTGCCCAAGAAATATGGCACGGCAGATATTTATCCCATGGATGGCGGATTCGTCATGACGTTTCTGGATGACAGCACCCTGCTGTTCGGGGACCGGACCGCGATCCGGGTGGCGCTCGACACGCAGAATGGCCAGGTCATGGGGCTGGACACCAATGGGAACATGGCTGACATGATGTCGAGCGTCGACTCCGCGCCGGTGTGGAGCATTCTCGACCAGCAGGGCACACAGAACATGATGCGCTCAGCCCTCGGCGATGCGGCAAAAGTCGCCGATTATGAAACCGTAAAGAAACGCCTGCTGGGCTCGCGTTACGCCATGAATTTCAACAACGGCGTCAACTTCGATTTGACGGTGCTCACTTCCGACACGATGACAGCGGGCACCATGGCATCGCTGGTCAAGGCGGGAATCATGTACAAGAAGATGAGCGCCACTCCGGCGGAAAAGGTTGCGGTGGACAATACCACCGTGGATTCCGATGGTTCCAATCTCATGTTGCATTTCAAGGCCAACGACCAGCAGTTCCAGTCGCTCATGCATTCCGAGTTATTCGCGGCGGTATCGCACTAGACAGGACCCCTTCACCACAGACGCACTGAAACCCAGGGAAAACTTCCGTCTCGGTGTCTTTCGGGTTTGAGCGGGGGTCGTTACCTTGGTCGCCGGAGGCGCTTATTTCTTTCTCTCCAACCGTTTCTGTCCTGCCCAACCCTCTCTGACGATTTGGCGAGCGCGGCCGATCGCTAAGGAATCGGCGGGAACGTCTTCAGTCAGGCAGGATGCCGCTCCGACATACGCCCCTTTCCCGACGCGAATCGGGGCCACCAGCGTACTGTCGCTGCCGATAAAGACTCCATCTTCGATCACAGTCTGGTGCTTGGCGACGCCGTCGTAGTTACAAGTGATGGTGCCGGCGCCAATGTTTACGCCCGCGCCGATCTCGGCGTCACCTAAGTACGTCAGGTGATTCGCCTTCGAGCCCTTGCCCAGCTTGATCTTCTTCGTCTCGACGAAATTTCCGACGTGCGCACCCTCGCCAATTTCGCTTCCCGGACGCAAGTGCGAGTAGGGCCCAACCACTGCTCCTGCGCTGACGCGAGCTTCCTCCAGGGCGCATCCAGGAAGGATCATCGCTCCATCTCCTATGTCCGAGTCGCGAATTACGGAATAAGAACGGACGCGGCTGGCAGAGCCGACACGCGTCTTGCCAAGCAACTGCACGTAGGGCTCGATGACGGTGTCAGAACCTACTTCGACATCGGCATCGATAACGCAGGTTGCCGGATAAAAGATCGTTACGCCGTCGGCCATGAGCTGACGGCACTTCGACAACCGCATCTTTTCGTCAATGTCGGCCAGTTCCTCGCGTGTATTGCCGCCCAGTACCTCGTTCGGATCGGCCGTCTTGAACGCCACCACGCGTTGCCGTGCCTGGCGTAACACCTCGGCCATGTCGGTCAGATAATATTCGGCGTGAGCGTTGGCGGTAGAGAGTTTCCCAATGTTTCGGTAGAGCTCCTTCACTGAAAAAACGTAGAAACCGGAATTAATCTCGCGAATCTTCTTCTGAGCGGGACTCGCAGCTTTCTCCTCGACGATGGCTTCGACTTCGGCGCTTCGCGCCGATTTTCGCAGTACGCGGCCGTATCCGGTCGGATTCGCCAGTTCGGCGGTCAGCAGCGTCATGGCCGCCTGCTCCTCAAGATGGAAATTGCGCAGGTGTCCGATGGTTTCCTGGGTGATCAGGGGGGCGTCTCCGGATAACACAATGACGTGGTCGTAGCCGGCCAGTGCCTCGCGCGCCATGATGAGGGCGTGGCCGGTGCCGCGTTGCTCCGCCTGCAGGACAAAATTGACGCCGGTGTGCTCTGTGGCGGCGCGCACGCGGTCGGCTAGGTGGCCGATGATGGCGAAGACATCGGTGGCTGGAACGGTGCGCGCGGCGGCCCGGATCACGTGCTCGAGCAGAGGCTTTCCACCAACTTCATGTAACACTTTAGGAAATCGCGATTTGAGCCTGGTTCCCTTGCCTGCGGCCATGATGGCCACGGCAATCCGCGGGCCGGTCGTTGCCCCCGAACCGTAGGGCGAAAGAGAGGAAGTGCGGTTATCGGGAGAGGATGACGAACTGCCTTTGGATTTCTTCATTCGCCCCAATATACCGCGAGGCTCGAGCAATGGCTATTTCGCGGCTCATAACCTAAAATTTTGTGTCCGGCGGAAAAATGGTGGTGCGAGATTTCACACCCGCGATCGTCGCCGGCTACCAGGGAGAGACAGAAAATGCCCAAGTACGTCATCGAGCGCAATATTCCTAACGTTGGAGATGTGACCCGGGATCAGATCCTTGGCATCTCGCAGAAATCCTGCGGTGTGCTGCACAACATGGGCCCGCAGATCCAGTGGCTGCATAGCTATGTGACCCAAGACAAAATCTACTGCGTGTATATCGCGCCCAATGAGGAAATGGTTCGCGAGCATGCCAAACAGGGCGGATTCCCGGCCAACAGCGTGGCCGAGGTCAAGCACGTGATCGATCCGACCTCGGCTGAAACCTAACCATTCCCTAAAGACCGAGGCCCCCGTCGACGACCAGGACCTGGCCGGTAATGAATTGCGGGGCGGTGGCGAAAAATAATACCGCGTCGGCAATCTCGTCGGCCCGCCCATTTCGTCGCATAGGAGTCTGTTTGGCCATGCGTCGCATGAATGCGCCAGCCGACCGTTCTCCCAGATCGATCATACCGGGAGCGACGGCATTGACTGCGATCTCAGGCGCCAGGGCCTTGGCCATCACTTTTGTCAACATGTGCAAGGCGGCTTTCGATGAGCAGTAATGCGCATTCGTTGCCCAAGGCCGCAGGCCGCCTAGCGATCCCATGTTGATGACTCTTGCCTGGACGGCGCCCGTGTGCCCAGACGGCGCGTTGTTGCGCTTTCTGCGCATCCACTTCAGCGCTTCGCGGGTCACCAGAAAGGGGCCGCGGGTGTTGGACGCGAAGATGGCATCCCATTGGCGGGTGGTGAGCTTTTCGAACTCCACCGATTCGTAGTTCGCCGCGTTGTTGACGAGAACGTCGATGCGGCCTAGTTCGCGGCCGGCGTCCTTCATCATGGTCCGAACACTGGCGTGGTCGGTCACATCGCAGCGCAGCGCGAAGGCCCTCACGCCGAGTCCCGACAAATCGACGACCGTCTCGCGAGCTTCGCGCGCCGAGTCCCTAAAGGTGATTGCGACGTCCGCGCCCGCGGCGGCCAGCGCCAGGGCTGAGGCTCGTCCCAGTCGACGCGCGCCACCGGTGATCAGCGCAGTTTTGCCGTGAAGAGTTTTTGCGTGCAGAGCTTGCATGCAGGGATTCTACCGCCTCGCTCCCCGTGGCTGCCTGCAGCAGGGGTTGGCGAAGCTGGTTTGCCTGAAGGAAGCGGGGGGGGTTCATTCGCGCATGGGAGGGATCACTGGTCCGGCCATCAGACCTTCCAATACGAAACCCGTCTCGTCCCTCATTTATCTTGATTTACTGGAAAGATGGGATTTCTCGGCGTTAGAATCTGCTCCGCATGCCAGATGCCCGCACGGTCGTGGTGTACTCCCGCAAGGGATGTCATTTGTGTGAAGTGGTGAAAGAGAGCCTGTCGAAGCTTTCCCGACGCGGAGGATTCACGTGGCAAGAAGTCGACGTCGATTCAGACACGGAGCTTCGGCGTCAGTTCAACGACGAGGTTCCCGTGGTCTTCATCGACGGGCGCAAGGCCTTCAAGTACAGAATGGACGAACAGGAATTTCTGCGGAAGCTGGCCAGCTAGTTCTGATTCATTCCATACTGTTGCGTTAGAATCCGGCTCGTTCCATTACAATCTGTCCCGGCATGCTGCGTACCGAACTCTACGCTGATCCCCACAACATTTTTCTACACGATGCTGTGCTGGACTCCTGTCGCCGCAATGCAGCAAAGACCGCCTTGGTGGATACCTCTTGCGGACGTCGCCTGACTTACGCCGAATACGGGGCGATCGTCGAGTCCGTGGCCCGTGGACTGGCGGCGACGGGCATCCGGCCCGGCGAGGTCGTCGCAATCTTCCTCGCGAACTCGTGGGAGTTTTGTGCTGCATTTCACGCCGCAATGCTGGCCGGGGCGGTT
>CAZILJ010000668.1:0-3469 GCA_964539915.1 uncultured Acidobacteriaceae bacterium
TCGATGGTCAGGCTGCGCGGATCAATCTGCGCGTTGGGTTTGGACGCAATTTTCTTTGGATCGGTGATGGCCTGCGGCGCAGGCAGGGTCTGGGCAGCGGTGTTGACAGCGACAGCGCTCAACAGAGTAACAATGAAAAGCAGTGCGCACCGGCGCATGACGCGGAACCTCAAAGTAAAGTAGAAAAAAGAGTCTAGCAGAGGCGGTCTGCGTTTTGCCGGCAGGGCACCACGATCAGTCCCTCTTTCGTGAACCTTTTTCCATTTCGTCTCGTTCGCGGCGCATTTTTCTTGGGACCGTTATCACCCGCGGAGTGGGGCCTGGGACTCGCGCTGAAGTCCCCGCGCCTCTAGTCCCCCAAGTTGGCATCGAAGGCGATCACTTCTCGCTGGACGGTAAGCCGCTGCAGGTCATTTCAGGAGAACTGCATTACGCGCGCATTCCGCGCGAGTATTGGCGAGCTCGTCTCCAGAAAGCGCGGGCCATGGGACTGAATACGGTCTCGACGTATGTCTTCTGGAATTTGCACGAGCCCAAGCCGGGAGTTTATGACTTCAGGGGAAATCTCGATGCAGCCGCGTTTATCGGTACCGCTCAGGAGGAAGGTTTGTATGTCATTCTGCGACCCGGGCCGTATGTGTGCGCGGAGTGGGACCTCGGCGGCCTGCCGTCTTAGCTGTTCGCCGATCCGAACATGGTACAGCGGAGTGGCGACGAAACCTTTCTGGGGCCGGCGAGACGATGGTTGCAGCGACTAGGCAGGGAAGGCGCTCCTCTACAGAGCGGCGTGGATCAAGGGGCATGCGTTGGGACGCTTCTGGAATCTTGGGCCGCAGCAGACTCTGTATGTGCCCGCTTCGTGGCTGCGAAAACGGACCAACCTTGTCGTTGTCTTTCCCGAGGACCAGCCAAAGACTCGGCGCATTCGCGGATTTGCGAGCGCCGGTGTTGGATGAGTTAAGCAGAGAATAGGCTTGCGAACCTGGTCTTTAGGCCGAACTGAATTGCAGAGGTCCTGCGCTTCGCTCAGGATGGCAACACTTTTTGAGGGCTTTGATTACGCCTTCGCATTCTTGTGTATCTCCACAGTGCTCCAGGTTTTGTCGCCGGCGTGGCAAATATTTTCGAGTGCACAATCGGCGCATTTGGGTTTGCGGGCAATGCACAGGCCGCGTCCATGCCAGATGATCTGATGCGAGAATAGAATCCACCTGTCCCTAGGAATGATGCGCATGAGATCCCGCTCGATTTTCTGCGGATCATCGTTCGTCGTGAGTTCCAGCCGCCGTGAGATGCGGTGCACATGAGTGTCCACGACTACGCCAACGGCCTTCTTGAACCACGTACCCAGCACGACGTTCGCAGTCTTGCGGGCAACCCCCGGAAGAGTCAACAGCTTTTCTATGTCGTCGGGAACCTGCCCTCCGAACTCGGCGACAATCCTTTTCGCTGCGCCTACGACTGATCTAGATTTATTGCGGAAAAAGCCAGTGGAGCGCACATCGGGCTCCAGCTGTTCCGGCGTTAGCGCGGCGAACGCCTGGACGGTCGGATATTTGCGGAACAACTCGGGTGTTACCTTGTTCACGTTTACATCGGTGGATTGTGCGGACAGGATCGTTGCCACAACTAGTTCCCATGCGCTGGCGTGGGTCAGGGCACAGGTGACCGCGGGATAAAGCTGGTCGAGGCGTTTCAGAATCTCCGCCACACGTTCCGGGGCCAGCGGGTTATAGCCCTTTCGTTTAGACTGCGGGATGGTCTTCTTGCGTTCCTTCGGAGTTGCTGCCGAGGCTTCGCTTGGGCTTGGACGGGCAGGTGTGTCCGTTCCCAGGCGAGCATTTTTGCTCACGCGAGTACCTGGTCGAGCATCTTTAGACCTTGCGGACTGCTTTTGGACAGATTTCGCGGGCCAGGGCGCTCGCGCCACGCGGTCTTGACGGCCGGTGCGAGCGGGTTGGCGTGGAACTACACCACGAGGCATGATCGTCTCCTCCCGACAAATCTTAACAGAGCCGATGGCGTCGTTTTATACTGACCGTCGGTAACCTCTGGGGGAATTGACGCTTCGTACGGGCCCCGGTAGTCTGGAAGTACTTCAGCTAGTTCTAGGATCATCCAATGGCAGTCAACTCTATCCAACTCGGGCAAGTGTGGCGCAGTGATGCAGATGGTCAGGATTACCTGGTCACCAAGGTCTACAACGAAGTCTTCTCGCAGTTCGCCATGCTACGACCCGCTGGAATTACCGCTCCCGATGCACCTACGGTTCGGGTGAAAGTTTCGAAGAGTCCGGAAGGCGCAACTCTGCCTGGGTACGCGTTCACTCAGGAAGGCTCTTTTTGATTCAGTTCATCCAGACACAGCATCTGGCCGCGCCATTTCTGCCGCGAATTTTCCGATAGACTAAACTTTGAGTTCTTAGTTCCTGGTTCTCAGTTCTCAGTAAAACCACGAGGTTACTCTGAAAATTTAGAACCGAGGACGAAGAACTAGTTCTCATGACTGAAAAACTCCTCGCAGTTCTGTTCGTTTTCATTAGCAGAGTAATCGCGTCGACCGGCTATGGGGGCATCGTCCTGCTCATGGCCATTGAGTCGGCATGCATTCCGCTGCCTTCCGAATTGATCATGCCCTTTGGCGGATACCTCGCATTTCAGGGTACATTCAAGCTGTTCTGGCTGGCGACTGCCGGTGCAATCGGGTGCAACCTCGGATCCCTCATCGCCTATGAGATCGGGCGCTATGGCGGTCGTCCGCTGGTCGAACGCTACGGTCGATGGATTCTCATGGGCCGCCGCGAACTCGACTGGTCCGACCGTTTCTTCGCCCGTTGGGGATATCTTGCAGTGTTCATCGGTCGGCTGCTGCCCGTCGTGCGGACTTTCATCGCGCTGCCTGCGGGAATCGCGCACATGCCACGTGTCCGCTTTCACCTCTATACGTTCCTGGGATCATGGCCCTGGTGCCTCGGCCTGGCCTGGCTCGGCATGAAGCTGGGCGAGAACTGGCGCGACTTGGGAAAATATTTTCACAAATTCGACGCCGCGATTGGACTCGTGCTGCTGGCAGGAGCGGTCTGGTTTGTGTGGAGTCATTGGAAAAATCGTCTGCAGACGGCGGAGTAAGTCGTTCTCTGTTTCTTAATCTGGTCGTTTCCTTGCAGCGGCAGGCAACCGCGTAATGGTCCATAGCATGAAACCTCAAGCCTGGCTATCTTGCCAGCTGAGACGCTACGATCCGCCACTGTCCCTCACGCTTCACCACCACGTCCAAAAGGCGCAGCGCACAAAGAAGCGCTGGCCCGATTGCTCGGGGACATCCGGTCCCGATCGGTGGACGATCGCGACATCTTCTCGCAGCCGTCGGATGTGGCGCCCGGTCGAGGTCATCGATACCAGGCGAGTCTTGCCTGATCCCAGATTGTCGATCACATCTTGTTTGGTCGACGCCTTGCCTGATTCGTCGT
>CAZILJ010000669.1:0-10999 GCA_964539915.1 uncultured Acidobacteriaceae bacterium
CGGCGTCGGCTTTGAATCATCCCAACATTTGCACGATCTACGAAATCGGAAAGCATGAAGGCCAATCCTTCATCGCGATGGAGTACCTCGACGGGTCCACGCTCAAACACTTGATCGACGAACGGCCGATGGACCTCGAGCCGCTGCTCGGAATCGCCATTGAGGTTGCGGATGCGCTGGATGCAGCCCATGCCAAAGGCATCGTGCACCGCGACATCAAGCCGGCGAACATTTTCGTTTCCAAGCGTGGGCACGCCAAGATCCTCGATTTCGGACTGGCCAAGATTGCGACCGGCGGACAGTCGGTCAGCGCCGACTCTCAAACCCTAGCGGATGCGGCCAGTATGAATCTGACCAGTCCGGGCACGGCGGTGGGTACGGTCGCCTATATGTCTCCCGAGCAGGTGCGAGGCAAGGACCTCGACGGGCGCACTGATCTGTTCTCCTTTGGCGTCGTGCTCTATGAAATGGCTACAGGAAATCTGCCGTTTCGCGGCGAAACGCAAGGTGTCATCACCGAAGCGATTCTGAATCGTGCTCCCCCGGCTCCCATCCGTCTGAATCCGGACCTGCCTGCGGAAATCGAGCGCATAATGCAAAAGTTGCTCGAAAAGGACATTGAGCTTCGCTACCAGAGCGCGGCCGAAGTCAGGGCGGACCTGAAACGGCTCAAGCGGGAGCGGGACTCGGCACGTATCTCTTCGTCGGTCGCCAGTGAGCCCCGAAGCGACTCTTCTGCGACAACGCCCGCTGCGGCGCCGGGAAAGGCATCTGCATCCGGGATAGAGACAATTCCAAAATCTCATCCACGCCGGGCTGAGATCGCGCTCGGCGCGGCATTCGTCGTGGCGCTGGCGGTGATCGCATTCCTGCTGCTCCGTCAAGCTAGACCGCTCGCTTCGCCTGTTTATCACCTTTTGACCTATCGCCGCGGCACCATCCGGATGGCGCGGTTCGCGCCTGACGGTCAGACGGTTGTCTATAGCGCGGCGTGGGAAGGCGGACCAGTTGAAATTTTCAGCACGCGCGTCGGCACTCCTGAATCTCGTTCTGTGGGAGTTCCCGGAGCTGAGATTCTCGCCCTTTCTCCCGGCGCAGAGATGGCGGTGCTCTTGCACAGCCGGCAAGCGAAATCCCAGGTGTATACCGGGACACTCGCCCGCATGCCGCTCGGCGGAGGAGCACCTCGCGAGATATTGGAGAACATCCAATGGGCTGACTGGTCTCCAGATGGCACGCAGTTCGCAATCGTGCGCGATGTTAATGGGAGAAATCGACTGGAATATCCACTCGGCAAGGTGTTGTACGAGACCGGAGGCTGGATCAGCCATCCCCGCATTTCCCGCAAAGGCGACATGATTGCTTTTGTGGACCATCCCATCCAGGGCGATTCGATCGGGACAGTCGCAGTCGTGGACCTGAACGGCAAGACGAAGTTGCTGAGCCAGAGCTATGGCGGCGGCGCGGTGGGTTTGGCCTGGTCGCCAAAAGGCGACGAAGTCTGGGTGACGGCGACTTTGATTGGAATCGACCGTTCGGTGTTTGCGGTGACGCTTTCCGGCAAAGAGCGCTTGGTCGCCCGAGTGCCAGCGGATCTCACCCTGCAGGATGTCATGCCCGATGGTCGGGCGCTGCTGGCCCGCGATAGCTGGAGACGGGGGCTGATCGTTCATCGAGAGGATGACCCAGTCGAGCATGACTTCACCTGGCTTGACTGGTCGTTTCCCGTCACGCTTTCGGCGGACGGAAAGACTCTGCTGTTTCGCGAGGAAGGCGAGGCGGGGGGAGCAAGCTATGCAGTCTACGTGCGTAGGACGGACGGCTCACCTGCCGTTCGGCTGGGCGATGGCCAGTCGCTGGCCTTGTCCCCGGATGGAAAATGGGCCTTGGCATGTCGGGGCGATAAAGAGACCGACCTGTTTCTTCTGCCGACCGGCCCGGGTGAGCCTCGTTCGCTGCAAGGGCACGACATCATACACAGCGCTGCCACTTTTTTCCCTGACGGCAAGCGCATTCTGATGGCGGGCACGGAGCCGAATCACGGTCTGCGCCTCTATGTGCAGGACCTTGACACGGACAAAGTTGAAGCCGTTACCCCAGAGGGAACGAACGGCTTCTCGTTTGCACTGTCGCCGGACGGCCACTCGATCGCGGCTGTGGGTCCCGACGATAAGGCTTATCTGTTCCCGGTCCCTGCCGGAGATCCAGTTCCGATCAGAGGACTACAGGCGGGAGAAGTGCCGGTGGCATGGACTGCCGATGGCCGCTCCTTGTACATCTACCGGGGCGGGGAACTTCCAGCCAAGGTGTATCGGTTGGAAATCACCACTGGCAATCGGGTTTTGTGGAAGCAACTTACGCCGCCTGATCCGGCGGGCGTCGAGTTTGTTGGTCCAGTGCTCCCGACGCCCGACGGCAAATCCTACGTGTACGGCTACCGGCGGCTATTGTCCGATCTCTACCTGGTCGAAGGGCTGCAGTAATTCTGCGGATTCGAAGCTTGAAGGTTATCTGCTGCGGCGGATTCGCGCAGTCGTAACCTGTCCCTCCCGGTTTCCCGCGAGGTGAGCTATGCGCCCTGCATTTTTTTGTGCGGTGGTGACCGCTTCAACCGGGATTTCAGAAGGGCGATTTTGTGGGTGGCAAAATCGCTATACTTATGGTCTGATTTTCCATCGTCCGGCTGGAGGCCCGCCATGATTTTCAGGGTCACTAGAATAATCCTCGGAGCCTTGTGTATCGGCGTCTGCGCGTTCGCGCACGCGGGGTGCCAAGTTGACGTGGTCAAGGTGAAGGGCCGAATCGATCAGGTGCCGCGCCATGCCCGCGTTCGCGTGCAATTGGTTTATCCGAAAGGGCAGTTGGGAGAGTCGGGAGAAGTTATGGTTGAGGATGGAACCTTCAGCATCCCCATTGAATTTCTCACCCAGAGTCGACGGCCGGTTGTGAACGGGCTTTTTGAGAAGTGCGACCGAAAACCAACTAGCGTGGTGGTCACCCTGGTGGAGAGCGGTCGTGATCAGGAGGATGACCGAGTTTCCCTGGACCTCGCTCGGGACTTCAAAAAGGCAGATCCAAGCGCGTATGACCTGCGGTCCGAGATTGTGCTCAAGGGCCCTAATTAGGTTCAGTTCCGAAATATCTCCGATCGGCGCAAGGAAAGTCCCGACGACTGACGCCCGAGGGGCCGATTCACGCCCCAAACGTACATGTCCCTCCGGGTTTCCCGCAGGTAACCTATCCTCACTTTCGCGATCCGCATAAACTTTCTCTAATGGCCTTCACGCGCACGCAAATCGGGATTGCTGCCAGCGCCGGAGCCTTGCTGGTGCTGGTGTTTGTCGGCTACTTATGGTGGCTGAGCAATCAGGGCCCAGTGCTGGCGCGGTCGGAAGATCACGACCCGCTGACCGGACTGCCCGTCAGCATCAGGATGAATCCGTTGCGCGACCGATCAACCGAGAAGGCCGCCAATAAATTCATTCGCGAATTGCGCGATGGACATTGCGACGAAGTACTGTCCAAGTGGGAGCACGACTACCACAAGAAATACGCGAAGTACATCTGCAAGTCGGAGTCGGAGCACCCGCTGCTCTCCTGGGAGTTGGTGGACTGGGAAGAAGCGCCCCCGCTGATCATTCTTCACTATCGCGGCACCCGTCAGAGCGCGTCCGCGCAATCTGGGACGGATCAGGATCTCTTTACGGTCACCACCGAACACAAGGGTGGCGATTGGGTGGTCACTAAGTACGACGCGATGTACTGAGCAGTGGCTGTCAGCTTTCAGCCGTTCGTTCGCAGCGGCGGAACTCGACGTCGTGAAGCGGCTCCATCGACACGACCGAAGTCGTGCCCTTTCCAGGTTTCTCTTTCCTCCGTGCCTCCTTGTCTCCGTGGTAAAACTTTTCTATGCCCGACGAATCCCCTGACACCCAGCCTTCCGCTGCGCCCAACATCTATGCGTTTGGCATTACTTCTTTTCTGAACGATACCGCTACGGAAATGGCGTACTGGGTGTTGCCGGCGTTTCTGGTTTCTTTGGGAGCGGGGCCGGCGCAGTTGGGAGTAATCGAGGGGATCGCCGAGAGCGTCGCGTCGTTCGCCAAGCTTTTCTCCGGATATTTAACCGATCGTCTCGCTCGCCGCAAGCCTCTTGTGGTGGCGGGATATTTCGTCGCCAATGCGGTAAAGCCGTTGCTGGCTCTAGCCACGGCATGGTGGCACGTTCTGCTGATCCGATTCACCGACCGGTTAGCCAAAGGAGTGCGCGGGGCGCCACGTGATGTGATGGTCGCGGAGTCTGTCGGAAAGCAGCGGTTGGGGTCCGCCTACGGTTTGATTCAATCGATGGATTCCGCGGGCGCGATCGCCGGGCCGCTGGCAGCACTGGTGCTGCTGGCGCGCTACGGAATCCGGGGGGTGTTTTGGGCCGCTGCCGTTCCGGGGGCGCTGTGCGTATTGGTGGCGCAGTTTGGGGTTCGCGAAGTGAAACGTCGAGCGCCCAAGGCGGCCGATGAAACCCTCGCGCAGAGGTCCGTTGAGAACAAGGCCACATCAGCCCTATCGACATCCAGCGCAGCACTTCCAGGCGCGTTCTACTTGGTTTTGATTGCGGTGACTCTGTTTTCGCTGGGGAACTCGAGCGACATGTTTCTGGTGATGCGGGCGCAGAATGTGGGCATTCCCGTGGCGCTGGCACCTCTGCTAGGCCTCGTCTTCAATGTCACCTACACGCTCGGATCGTGGCCGGCAGGTTGGTTCAGCGACCATTTCTCGCGGCGATGGATCGCTGCGGCCGGGTATCTGATTTTCGCCGGGGTTTATTACGTTTTTGGACGCGCTCCCTCCCAGCTCGCCATATGGATCACGATGGCCGTCTATGGCTTGTACTACGCCTTGACGCAACCCGTGCTGAAGGCCTTGATTGTCGAGACGGTTGGGCAGGACGTTCGGGGGCGCGCTCTGGGTGTGTATTTCTTCGTGACGAGCGTGGCCACGCTGGCAGCCAGTCTGCTCACCGGAGAGTTGTGGAAGTTCTACGGTGCGGGGATTCCATTTTATTTCTCGACAGGATTGGCGGTGGTTTCGGCAGTACTACTGGTTGTACGCCCCTCTGGCACTCCGCGAAAAGAACCCGCCAACCGTAGCAACGGACCCGGCATCTGAAGCAATGCTGTAGGGGAAGTCTCCCGGAGTGGGTGCACCATTCAGACTCGCCCGAGGAGCCCCTCAGTGAATCAAGCAAGGGTGTTTGCACGTCCGAGATCTGGCCATCATGCGAAACCTGTCAGCCACTTTGTGCTCAGCCACGCTTCTGTTTTCCTTAGGCGCGATTGCAACTCTTGCCTCTTGCGGCAGCCCTGCCGCAGCGACGCCGCCACCGCCGACAGCTCCCACCGTTTCGGTCCTGGCCAATCCAGCCACAATCACCCAAGGGAATTCCTCGATGCTTGCGGTTACCGCCACCAATGCGACTCAGGTGGTGATCTCCGACAACAGCGACAGCAGCAGGTTCACCTTGGCTGTCGCGGGAGGAACGCAAAAAGTAACTCCGACCGCAACCACGACCTATACGGCGACCGCCACTGGCCCAGGCGGCACGGCGACATCAAAAGCCATCGTCACCGTGACTCTAAACTCCACGGCCCCGACGGTGACGATCGTGGCCAATCCAACCACGGTCCCGCTGGGAAGCTCCTCGACGCTCGCGGTCACCGCCAGCAATGCGACCCAGGTCGTGATCTCCGACAACGTCGACAGCACGACGTATACGCTGCCGGGGACAGGCGGAACGCAGCCAGTATCTCCGACTGCCACGACAACCTACACGGCGACTGCCACCGGCGCCGGCGGAACGACAACAGCAGCAGCCGCGACGATCACTGTGACTTCCGCGCCCGCCCCTGCCGTCACGATCAATTCGACTCCGACTTCAATCACGCAGGGGACTTCCTCCACTTTAACCGTCACCGCCAGCAATGCAACGCAGGTGGTGATCTCCAACAATGTCGACAGCACGACCTACACACTGCCCGGGGCGGGCGGAACGCAACCAGTATCTCCGGCTAGCACTACGACCTATACGGCGACTGCGACTGGCGCAGGCGGGACAGCGGCAGCGAATACGGTGATTACCGTACACCCGGCCGGCTCTGCGAATTCAGTGAATCATGTCATCTTCATGATGCAGGAGAACCGCAGCTTCGACACCTACTTTGGCATGTTGAATCCGTATCGCAAGACCAACGGTTGGAATGTCGGCGATGATGGCAACACCTACAACGTAGATGGCATTGACGACAAACTGACAATCACAAACATGGACGACGCGGGCGCGCCGTTTTCGTTGTTCCATACCGTCAGCAGTTGCCTGGATGACATGACTTCTGCCTGGCTCGAAAGCTACGGCGACGTAAGCCGATATAACTTCGGTATGCAACGACCCATATCGATGGATGGATTCGTTCACACAGCCGAAAATTACGCCCTGGATGGTGCAGGAGCCGGAGCGGGCTCGCCGGAGGGAACGTTCACCGATTTCACCGGTCAACGCGCCATGGCGTATTACACCGATACCGCGGTCTCGGGAGCGCCAGAATTAAATTACTACTACTACATGGCATCACAGTTTGCGCTTTCAGACCGCTGGTTCTCTCCCGTTTCCAGCAAGAGCACACCGAACCGGCTTGCCACCTTAACCGGAGGAACGACGCAAGGATTGGTGCGAGATCCCTTCACCGACGACAAACTGCCCGCTCTTACGACTGAAACCATATTTCAGGAGTTGGATTCCGCAAGTCCGGCCGTCTCGTGGAAAATTTATTATTCTCTGACGGAAGGGGGTTGCGACGAAACTGACGGAGATTGCGGCAATCAAACGAATCCGAGCCTCTACCCCGTAACCAGTTTTTCGGATTTCACCTACTCGGGAAAATATCTGTACGACAATCCGTCTGGAACCGCGTGCGTTCCGCCCACGGTAGGCTCGAGTGTTGTCGGAGACACATCTAATTCCTTCTGCATCGATCCCCAACATATTGCACCGCTGAAGCAGTTTTCCACCGATCTGAACAACGGAGGACTGCCCGCCTTTGCTTACATTGAACCTGCCTTCGGCCGCAGTGATGAGCATCCCGGCTCAGGCCAGTCGATCTTCACCGGGCAAATACAAATGGCCAGCATTCTGAATAAGTTTATGAGCAGCACTGCGTGGGCCGATTCAGTCTTTTTCCTGAGCTACGACGAAGGCGGCGGACCTTACGACCATGTGCCGCCGGTTCCGAAGCACTCGAACGACTATACGATCACCCCGGATATGGGATTTCTGGCTCTCGGCAACATTCCGGACATCAGCGCGATCGCCGTGAATCCGGATCTTTACATGCCGTGCCTGGCGAATGGCCCGCCCGACAGCAGCGGAACCCCGACGGCAACTGCCCATTGCGACCTGAAGACGACTGACCCGGGCGCGACATCGACGGATGCGCCTGCGAAGCAGGGATTCGCCGCGCAACTAGGGTTCCGTCTGCCTAACCTGGTGATCTCCCCTTTCACGCGTAAACACTACGTCTCGCACGTGCCCATGGATCACACCGCCGTGATTAAGTTCGTCGAGAGCCGCTTCATCGGACCGTTCGCACACCTGACGAATCGCGATGCCGCGCAGCCGGACCTGCTGGATTTCTTCGACTTCAACACCATACCGTGGGCCACGCCACCAGCGGCATCCGGTATTCCGGTTCCGCCGGCGGTCGGATCGACGTGCACGCCGGCAACGATGTAGGGCTGTTTATTTGACGGTCAGAACAACTTGATCCAGAGGTAGACGAGGATCTGAACGGCGATTCCCGCGCAGCTATCGAGCATGACGTCTTTCGGTGTGCCGGTGCGTGAGGGGAGAAAGCTTTGGTGCCACTCGTCGAGACTGGCTACAAGAGCGGTGCCGAGCACAGCGAGACTAGACCACCGAAGCATCCATTTTGTTTCCCTCGACCCGGTCAGCGTCTCGCGCCACGCGCGGAACAGCAGGAAACTCAGCAAGCCGTAACCAAAAACGTGACCGCCTTTGCGGATGAAGAAGTGCCAGTGTTCGAAGTGCGCGTGGTCCATCCCGAATAAAAAATGCAGTAGAGGATAGAGGATGCGGCTGGTGTTGTTGGAAGAGGCCAGGTTGCTCGATTCCACGGTGATCACGATCAGCCACAGGACGGCGGCGATCCAGGCCTTCAGGACATGGTGACGGTCAGTGCTCAAGCGAGTCTGGAAACGCGGTCCTCTCCCTGACGAGAGAAGGATGGGGCGATGGTCACGCCGAGGGCGAGACGCCCTCGGGACAGCCAGCGGGATGTCGGCGCTACTGCTAAGAAGGCCGGTTTACTCGATGGCATAGTTCGGGGCCTCGCGGGTGATCATGACGTCGTGCACATGGCTTTCGCGCAACCCGGCGCCGCTGATGCGGACGAAGCGCGTCTTCTGCAGGAGCTCGGGAATTGTGGCGCAGCCACAGTAGCCCATGCCGGACTTCAATCCTCCAACCATCTGGTAGACGATCATCGCGACCGAGCCGCGGTAGGGAACGCGTCCCTCAATGCCTTCTGGGACCAGTTTGGCCAGGCGGTTGGAATCGCCTTCAGAAACCGCAGCTGAGGACTCGCCTTCTGTGCTCTGGAAGTAGCGCTCGCTCGATCCTTGCGCCATCGCGCCGATCGAGCCCATGCCGCGGTACGACTTGAACGAACGGCCCTGGTACAGAATCAATTCGCCCGGACTTTCATCGGTACCGGCAAACAGCGAACCGATCATAACCGCGCTTGCTCCCGCAGCCAGCGCCTTGGTTACGTCGCCCGAGTACTTGATGCCCCCGTCGGCAATGATCGGGACGCCTGAATCCTTGGTAGCGCGATAGGCCTCGGCGATGGCGGTGATCTGCGGCACGCCTGCGCCGGTCACGACTCGCGTGGTGCAAATGGAGCCGGGCCCAATACCGACTTTAATGCCGTCAGCGCCCGCGCGTGCCAATTCGCAGGCTCCGTCAAAGGTGGCCACGTTCCCGGCCAGCAGTTCGATGTGGGGCAATTTCGATTTAACCAGCTTCACCGCTTCGAGCACTTTTGTTGAATGCCCGTGCGCACTGTCGATTGCGATCACGTCGACCTTGGCTTCAGCCAGTTCCTGCGCACGTTCGAGGAAATCTCCCGTGGCGCCGATGGCCGCGCCCACGCGCAAACGCCCCTGGGGATCCTTGGCGGCATTAGGATATTTCAGTTTCTTCTGGATGTCTTTGACCGTGATCAGGCCCTTCAGGTTGTACTTGTCATCGACCACGAGAAGTTTCTCGACGCGGTGCTCGTGCAGAATCTGTTCCGCCTCTTCAAGCGTGGTTCCCACAGGGACGGTGATGAGATTTTTCTTGGTCATTACTTTATCGATGGGAATGTCGAAGCGGGTTTCGAAGCGCAGGTCGCGGTTGGTGAGAATGCCGACCAGTTTTCCGTGTTCGGTGATGGGCACGCCGGAAATTTTGTACTTGCGCATGACTTCGAGCGCGTCGCTGACCCTGTCGGTCGACGACATCGTCACCGGATCGACGATCATGCCGCTCTCGGAGCGCTTCACCTTATCGACTTCGTTGGCTTGTTGCTCGATGCTAAGGTTGCGATGAATGATTCCCAGACCGCCTTGCTGCGCCAACGCAATGGCCATGTGTGATTCGGTCACAGTGTCCATGGCGGAGCTGACGATTGGAATGTTCAGGCTGATGTTGCGGGTGAGTTGCGTCTGCGTAACGGCCTGCGCTGGAATTACATCGGAGCGCGCAGGCAGCAGGAGTACGTCATCGAAAGTAAGAGCCTCAGGAACGGGAAAATGAATCATAAGATTTCTCGGGAATCGCCCAGCTTGTGGGTAATCTTTCATTCTAGAGAGGGCTGGGGATTGAGGCAAATGGGAAAAGGGATACTAAATGCGATTCTTATGCGAGCACGCGGCTAAGGACGCAGGAATGTAAAATCCCATAACGCTCGACTCCAGCGCTCGCCAGCTGAGCAACGCGCATCCGGTGTAACTTTGTTAAATCGTCGATGAACGGTTCGGTGTTTTGCTTGACTTTTGTCCCATTAGGATTAGAGTTAAAAAATAGAAGACCTCTACCTACTACCCAGCAGCAGGCAAGCCCTATCTTAAGTCCCGATATTCGGAGTTCGTTATGACCACGGCACTTCCCCCATGCCTGAATCGTAATTGGAGAACTTTCTATCGAGCCGCCATTCTGGAAACTGACAGAAGCGTTCAACCGCAGCGAGTCTCGCAAGCTGAAGAAGCCGTGAAAGCGCGTGGCAGAGAAATTTTCTTTTACGCTGATGGCACCGCCGAGGAACAGGAAGCGTTGGAAGACGCACTGTATGCCTTGCGTGCGTTCAGAAGCGCTTGGCAGCACCCTGAAGCTGCCTGATCCGGGCGTGCGATAGGCGAGGCGGGCAGTGAATGATCTCCAGTCAGGGAAGAACGCACATCTCTCCACCTTGACGCCGATCCCTTGTGCCATAGCACCCAGTGGAGGCTAGTATGACGTCGGTATACATTCCACACTGCTGGATATGCGGCAGAACTGTCTCACCAGGAAACAGCCAAATCGACGACAATGACTTGGCAGTGCATGAATCGTGCTATGTCACGAAGGTGGCGCTGGCGAGGGGAACAATGCCCACCGAGCGCAGCAGGCGCGAAGCTGGCGTCGAAAAAGGGACAATCCCAATCCCCAACAACCTAAACCGTTTGCGGGCTTAGTCGACAGAATGTCGAGGTTACGCTCGAGAGCTTACGCTCATCCGGCTGAGGGATTCTTGCCCGAGGAGGCGGTAGGAGGCGGTGGCTGTTTTGCCTTTTAGCACCTACGGGCGTATATTAAGTAACTGAGAACTGCTGTGTACCGGCAATTGGCGAAGCACACCAGTGGGCGCAAGCCCACTTTTTAGTTTGGGCCCATCGGGTGGTGCAGCCG
>CAZILJ010000670.1:0-1932 GCA_964539915.1 uncultured Acidobacteriaceae bacterium
CTCTTTTAAAAAAGAGATTAAAAATATTGGCCGCTAATAAACGGCAAATCGGAAGTTATTCTGAAATGGGGTCTGAGAAATTTCGGTAACTCGGCAAAATCTGGGTACAATAAGGGGACGATAAGAAGTGACGTACGGTACCGTAGAGTATCAAAAGATGTCCGCCGACACCGTTTGATATCAAGCGATTACAGCAAAACACTCTGTCACGGCAGAGGTCGCGAGTTCGAGTCTCGTCGTCCCCGCCATTCTTTCTAAAGAACTTACCGAAAGTGCTCCGTTTTCGCGTGGGCACAAAAAGGCACAAAATAGGTACAGGAAACGAGCTCTCGCCAGGCAGAGCTCACGTTTATTGCATTTTTTGCGGGCACAGGAGCGCGACCACGGCATCCTGTGCATTGCGTTTCTCAGTCGTTACCGCCTGAGTGTACGTATCGAGCGTCACGCGAATCGTGGAGTGACGCAACAGTTCCTGCATGATTTTCAATTCCGCACCGGTAGACCGAAGCAGCGTCGAATACGTGTGACGAAAAGTATGCCAGCCAATTCTTTTGGTGATTCCCAACTTCCGCGCAACGGGGAGAATATGGCGCTGCATGATTTGTTGTGCTAGGTAAGGCCTGCGTCCCTGTTTCGCCGGGCTCGCGAATACCCAACTCTCTGACGATTGATACGGCGTCTGCCCATGCCATTCGCACAGAGCCTTCATCAGATCATCGTGAGCCGGCACAGGCTTCTGTGAACTCTCTGTCTTACAAACGCCAATAACGTTCTGCACGATCGAGCGCGTTACGTGGATCTGATTACCTTGGAAGTCCACGTCTTTCCATTTCAACGCGAACAGCTCGCTCCTGCGGAGGCCGGTGGTTACTGCAAGTAGCACCAAGGTCCTTTCTCTAAAGCGAAGATTTGCAAGCAATCCCTGGACTTCATCGCTGGTCAGGATATCTGGCGCGGCGCGGCGTTTGGCGCTCTGCCTGACCCACTCAATGGGGTTACGGTCGCAAAGGTCGTGGCGACGTCCGTGATTGAACAACACGCTCATCACATTCCGTATCTTGGAGCGTGTTCCTTGTGCCAGGTTCAGCGACTTCAACCACGACTCCACCTCGACAGCTCGAACGTCCAGCAACCTATACGCGCCCCAGCGAGGGTCGATCCACTTTTCCAAGTAGCCCGCGTATGCCTTCTTGGTCGAATACGAAATTCGTGGATTACAGTCGGCAAGCTCTCGCTGCTGGAAATGTCTCGATAAATCGGCCAACGCAATCGATTCCCTTTTAATCCGAACATCATTCAAATTGATTTCACGTCTCAGTCCGACAACCGCTTTGCGGGCTGAGGCGACGGTTTTCAGGTCGTCGGCAGTTCCAAGAACGATGCGGCGGTGGATCTTTCGGCCGTCTGGTCCGCCCTCTCGCCACCTGAAGCACCAAACATCCGGCCCTCGCTTGCGCCGCTCAACTGTCACACTTCCGTCCTGCATATTGCTTCCCCCTTCCTGCACGACTGAAACAGGGGAATATGCTAGCGGGGGTAATCAATTTGCATAGCTTGGTGGCCACGAAGGCGTGGCTGAACGCTGCTTTGCGGCGGCAGCATTCTCGAGTCGTATACAACGAAAGTGAGGAACTCCCAAACCAAAGTCCGTACTTCCCTTCCCTCATGGATTTCCTAATTCTCTGGAAAGCGTATTCTTCACCCAAGCGGATTACTTCCGGATTGCCGTCACCGGGGAGCAATCGCGATCACTTCCCATATGCCGACTTCCCATTACTAATCGCGGTAAGCCATCAGATCACTTCCGGTTAGCCGACAATTCGGGAGCAACAGACACGACTCACGCCAAACACTGTTCGCAGCGGCTGAAGGCTGTAACAGTTGTTCAGCTTAGGAAGCAGAGAATCTCCACCAAATGACAATGGCAACGAT
>CAZILJ010000671.1:0-2938 GCA_964539915.1 uncultured Acidobacteriaceae bacterium
CGGCAGGAGCGATTCTGACCGCCGAAGTCGCGGTCCGGCTCAAGCAACTCGGAATCCCGCTTCCGGCGGCGCTCGGTATCTTCTCCGGCCTCAGCGACTTCAGCCGCCCCGGCGACTCGCTGCAGTTGTTCACTTTAAATGGCTTGCCGGGCGAGATGCACCCGATCGATGGTAATCATTTGCCGGATGATCAATACGTCGGCAAGACCGATCGCAAAGATCCGGTGCTGTCGCCGCTTTTCGCCGATCTCCATGGACTGCCGCCGAGCCTGCTGGTCACCAGCACACGCGACATTCTGTTGAGCGGTACGACTACGTTTCATCGCGCGCTGTTGCGGGCGGGAGTCGATGCGCACCTCGTCGTATTCGAGGCGCTGCCGCATGCCTTCTGGTATCACTTCCAGTTGCCGGAAACCAAAGAGGCGCTGGAAGTGATGGCCAAGTTCTTCGACGAAAAGCTGGCGCGATAGATTCGTTCCTGCCACGAATCCACGGAGGAATCATGTACGAGAAACAACTTCTAGAACTCGCCGCTCCACTGACGTTATTCACGGCGTTGCTGGCGGTTCCGCTTCACGCTGACGTCGCCCTGCCTGCTCTGCTCGCCGACCACATGGTGATCCAACGCGGTCTTCCGGTTCACGTTTGGGGAACGGCTGCGCCGCATGAGGTCGTCTCGGCCACCTTCCGCAACGAGACAAAGTCGGAAACCGCCGACGCGGATGGGCGCTGGAGTATCTTCCTGTCTCCCGGCGAAGCCGGCGGTCCGTTCGAGTTGAACATCAAAGCGACGAATCGCATCGTCGTTGGCGACATTCTCGTCGGCGATGTCTGGGTCGCTTCCGGCCAGTCGAACATGGAATTTCCGATGACTGCGCTGGCCAATGCAGACACCGAAATCGCAGCGGCCCATTTTCCGAAGATTCGCCTGCTTCTTGTGAAGCACAAGCCAGCGGACTATCCCCAGGAAGATGTCGACTCCAAAACGTGGACCGCATGCGCTCCGGAAACGGTCGCTGACTCCTCCGCGGTGGCCTATTTCTTTGCCCGCGATCTCCAGCAGAGGCTCGGCGTTCCGATCGGCCTGATCGAGTCGTCGTGGGGAGGAACTCCGGCCGAGTCATGGACAAGCCTTCGCTCTTTGTCCGCCGATGCTTCTCTGATGCCGGTTTTCGCCGCGCGCGCAAAAACCCTTGCCAACGAATCCACCACGGTTTTGCGGCTGCAACAACAGGAGCGGGAGTTTCAGCAGGCCGTCACGCAGGCCAAGCCCGACGGCAAGCCCCTGCCCTCCCGTCCATGGCACCCGGACTTCGCCGCATGGGCTCCTGCCGCTCTCTACAACGGGATGATCGCTCCCCTGACTTCATTCGCGATTCGCGGCGTCATCTGGTATCAGGGAGAAGCCAATTCCGGGCCCGATCGCGCCCCCCTTTACGCGCGCCTTTTTCGGACCTTGATTCGTGACTGGCGGCAAGCGTGGAGTGAGGGTGATTTCCCATTTCTGTTTGTTCAGATCGCCAACTGGAACACGGCAGCCGAAGATCTTTGGCCGGATGTACGTGATGCGCAGCGGCAGGCGCTCGTGCTGAAGAATACTGGGATGGCGGTCACGATCGATATCGGCGACCCGGTCGACATACATCCGAAGAACAAGCAGGATGTCGGTCTCCGCCTCGCACTTGCCGCCCGCTCGATTACCTACGGAGAAAAAGTGGAGTGGTCCGGTCCTCTCTACCGGCAGGTTACGCAGGAAGAACACGCTCTGCGCGTATGGTTCGACCATGCGAACGGACTGACCGCCAAGGGGACCGAACTTACAGGCTTTGAAGTCGCCGGTGAGGATGGGAAGTACTCTGCAGCAGAAGCCAGGATCGACGGGGCATCCGTCGTAGTTTCCAGTTCAGCGGCGCCAAAACCGGTTTCGGTTCGTTACGGATGGGCCGCCAACCCGACCTGCAATCTCGCCAATCGCGAGGGACTGCCCGCATCACCTTTCGAGGCCCCGGAATAAACCTTGAGTTAGGAGAGTTCAGCATACACTCGGCTATTTCTTTGCCGCTTCCTCGGGCACCAGCAGGTAACTTACGAACGCAAGTTGCTTGCTGTCGGGCGACCACGATGGAACGTTGATTGTGCCTTGCCCGCCGAACAGTTTGGCGAGCACGGTAATCTTCTTGTCCGCCAGTGACATCAGCCGCAACCTCACGTCTTTGTTTTCAGGATGGCCGGTCACGTCCGCACTGTAAGTGAGGAATACCATCCACTGACCATCGGGCGAAATGTGCGGAAACCAGTTATTGAAATCGTCGGAGAAAACCTGCTCCTGCTCGCTGCCATCGGCCTTCATGCGCCAGATCTGCATATGTCCGGTCCGTTCGGAGTTGAAGTAGATGTAGTTTCCGTCCGGCGAGTATTCGGGGCCGTCATCCAGGCCTTTGGCCGTGGTCAAGCGCGTCTCTTCGCCGCCCGCTGCGGGGATCGCGTAAATATCAAAGTCGCCATTGCGCTGGCCGACAAACGCGAGCGTCTTGCCGTCGGGCGACCAACCATGCCAGTACGACGGGGAGTTCTGCGTGATGCGACGCGGCGTGCCGCCGGCGATGGGCACAAGATAGACGAGCGAATTGTGGTCTGCCTGCGAGTTGTCGCTGATCGCAATGTGAGTAGCATCCGGCGAGATGCCGTGGTCGTTGTTGCAGCGACTCGCGAAGCCGGTATCAATCGTTGCTGGCTTGTCGCCGCCCACTTCCAGACGCTCGATGTGGCCATCGCGATTGAACAGAAACGCGCTGCCATCATGCGTCCAATTCGGAGCTTCGAAGCGTCCGGGCGCGAGATAGGCGACGCGGCGGTCGGCCGAATCGATCACGACAGTTTCGAGGGCGCTATAAAGAGCCGGCTTGCCGGTTGTGGTGGCAGCCGGGTGGGTTAATTC
>CAZILJ010000672.1:0-7291 GCA_964539915.1 uncultured Acidobacteriaceae bacterium
CACTCGGCCGGCGCCGACATCGTTTTCATCAGTGTGACCGGTATCCTCGCCTTCTATCCCTCAAAAGTTCAGTTCCACCGTCACGGAAAGTTTCTCAATGGCCGTGACTTCTTCGGTGAATGTGTCGCCGCCGCCCGCAAGCGCGGAATGCGCGTCGTGGCCCGCATGAGTCCGGACCTGAATTGGGGCAATGCCCTTGAAGCCCATCCGGAGTGGGCTATGCGCGACGGCAATGGCTCCGTTCTCTTCAGTGGCGAAGACCCGCGCTTGTTCCGCACCTGCATGTTCACCCGCTACATGGACGACTACGTCCCGGCCATCATGCGCGAAATCAATTCGCTCTACGAAGTGGATTGCTTCTACACCAACGGATGGCCTCCCATCGGCAGTCTGCCCAACTGCCATTGCGCCGTCTGTAGCAAGCTTCCCCCACCCAACACTGCAGCCTACTGGCGCACTTTCAATGATCGCGTCGTCGAGTTGTGGCACAAGTACGACGGCATCGCCAAAGAAAAGAAGTCCGACAGCTTTTACTTCGCAAATCTTGGTGGCAATGTCCGCTGCGGCCCCAACCTCGATCGCCTAGGCAAAACCGCGGTCTGGTTCCAGGCCGACAATCAGGGCCGCACGTCCGATGATCCCGCGGTCTGGGGATGCAGCCTGCAAGGCCGCGTGTGCAGCGCCATCATGGACGGAAAATTCGCCGCCAACGTCTCCGCCGCTTACTCGACTGGCACGGTCCGCTGGCGCAACGCCTCCAAAAATCCCGCTGAAGCAAGAATGTGGTTGAACGAAACGCAGGCCAGCGGCATGGCGCTCTACTACCACTTCATCGGCTCGGAAGCGGGATTCGGAGAAGATCGCCGCTGGCAAAAACTCGGCTCCGATTATTTTCAGTGGGCGAAGAAACACGATGCCCACCTGAAGCCCCGCCGATCCCTCGCAAACATCGGCGTCATCATGGGACAGAGCACGCAACTCCTATATCCGGCTCCCGCCGGCGCTCAGGCTCACGACTACATGCGCGAGACGACACACGGGATCTATGCGACGCTCCTCAATGGCCGATTCGCCTTCGACTTCGTACACGAAGACCGCCTCGACCTCGAACGCATCAGCAAATACCGTGCCCTGCTTCTGCCGAACATTGCCATGCTTAGCGACCGCCAGTGCCAGCAGATCCGAGACTACGTCCGCTCCGGAGGGTCAATCATGGCAAGCTTCGAAACGGGCCTGTATGACGAGAACCTGCAGCGGCGCGAGGAATTTGCCATCGCCGACCTGCTCGGCATTAGCAAGGCTGGAGATGTTATCGAAACGAACGGCAACGCCTACTACGGCCGCATTGAACGCAGTCATCCGATCCTTGACGGCTTCTCGAACACCAACTGGCTGCCGGGAGCGCAAAACCGTGTACCCGTGAAATCGGTGCCAGATCCGGTTCTGACTGTTGTCCCTGGCTTCGTGCAGTATCCTCCGGAATTGGCCTACCCACCCGCCTCGCACACCGATGAGCCAGCAGTGGTGCTGCGTGAAGTCGCCTCCAGCCGCCTAGCCTACTTTCCTGGAGACATCGAACGAACCTTCTGGCTTACCGGTCATGGCGATCTCCTGCGCCTATTGCAGAACACCATCCGCTGGATCACTCAAGATGAAGCCGTCGTCAACGTTGACGGCGATGGATTCCTCGAGTTCTTTGCCTGGGAAACGACGCCGGGTTACGCCATCCACCTGCTCAATTACACGAACCCGAACGCCTACCACGGGTGGCTGAGCACGGTCTACCCGCTGGGTCCGCAAACCGTCAGCATGACGTTGCCCAGCGGAGTGAAGGTCCGCGCCGTGGACCTGCTTCGCTCCGATAGGACAATTCCCTTCCGGCTCGAAGGCGCGGTGTTGCGTTTCACCATACCTCGGGTGGACGACTACGAGATCGCCGCGGTGACTGTCGGATAAGCAGTTTGGTCTGGGAAATATCCCGATTTCACTCAGTGACCCGTCCGCGGATGCCGATGGGTGCTTCTATGAGAAGGTCATAAAAGTCGCGGCGGCCCTCCTTATTTTCTTTCGACGCTGGCAAGAACGTCGGTGGCGGCTTGGAGAGCTGTCAAGGGCGTTGTCGTAAGGGAACGTTCATCTTGAGCTTTGACAGCTCTCCAAGCCACTTCATAATCGAGCTGGGAACGAAGCGAAACGCAGTTCAGTTGAGCTTCGCTCCTTAGTGGAAGGGGTTCGGTTTGGGGGCATGCAACCGGTGTGGTTGGCCACGCAGAGGTGCTGAGTGCTAAGGCCTGATCAACAGCAGCGCACCCACTGCTGATTTCAACACTTAGCCTGACCGGCGCGTTTCGGCCATTGGTCGCTTCAGTTTGGGCGTGAGGATTATGACCTTCGCATGGAGAGTGTTGATGACATCGACCGCATACATCGAATCAGAAAACGAGATAGAGTCGTCGCCTTCAATGAACACTTCCCATTTTGCACGCCAAGACAGTTTGGATTTCAGTGCTTGCTCAAAATCTTCGCGGCTCAGTCCTGCGCCGTTTAAGAGCAGCTGGCTTAGTGGACCGTGCTACTTGCACGGACCGCGTCCAAGTGCGATACGAGCAGAACGAAGTGTGCCAAGCCTTACGCTACTCGCCGTGACCAATCGCCTGTTCCGCAGTCTTGCCAGGGATTCTGACCAGTTCATGCCACGAGGTCGGCCCTTCGCTGCCCGCGACATAGTTGGGGAAGTCCGGCGCCGGTAACTGCGCCCATGCTTCTTCAATCGGTGTAATGATGCGCCACTCCGCCTCTACTTCGTCTCGGCGCGTAAAGAGCGTTGCGTCGCCACGCATTGAGTCGAGCAGCAGAGTTTCGTACGCAACCGGCCCCTTCGATCCGAAGCTCGCTTGGTAAGAGAAGTTGGCTTGAACCGTCACCGTCCGGACCTGCGTTCCTGGTCGCTTCGCGTCGAATGCGATCGAGATTCCCTCGTCCGGCTGAATGCTAATTGTGATGACATTCGGATCAATACCCGAGGACGTGCTCGCAAACAATGCCTGCGGCGTCGGCTTGAGATGAACGCGGATCTCCGTCAGATTTCGTGCAAGACGCTTCCCAGTCCGGATGTAGAAAGGAACTCCGGCCCAACGCCAGTTCTCAATCTGGAACTTTACCGCCGCGTAGGTCTCGGTTGCGGAGTTGGGATTCACGCCTAGCTCTTGCCGATAGGCCGGCGCCGGTTTCCCATCAATCACGCCGGAACCATACTGCCCGCGAACGGTGAATCGTGCCACATCCTCGACACTCATCGGTCGAATGGATCGAAATACCTGCACCTTTTGCTCACGTACCGAGTCCGCATCAAACGCCACCGGTGGCTCCATGGCAGTCAGCGCCAGTAACTGAAGCAGATGGTTAGCCACCATATCGCGCAGGGCGCCTGTCTCTTCGTAGAACGCCGCGCGGTTCTCGACTCCCACCGTTTCAGCCGCGGTGATCTCCACATAGTCGATGTAGTTCCTGTTCCACACCGGTTCGAACAACGAGTTGCTGAAACGGAAGACCAGGATGTTCTGGACTGTCTCTTTGCCAAGATAGTGGTCGATTCGATACACCGCTGTCTCGTCGAATACGCCGTGCACCACATCATTCAGTGCGTTCGCCGATTCCAAGTCCCGCCCGAAGGGTTTCTCCAGAACAATTCGCGTCCATCCACGATCGCGGCGGTTCAGTCCAACCGCTCCCAACCCTTCAATGATGGGTCCCGCTACCGATGCCGGCGTCGAAACATAGAACAAATGGTTTGGGCTCGAACCATTCTTCCTCATCTCCTCTAGACGAGCGCGCAACTGCGGATAGAACTTCGGATCGCTGATGTCACCTGTCATGTAGTTCAGTCGCGTTTCAAAGTCTGCCCATCCCGACTCGCTGAAGTTGCGGGTATCTTTCGCCTTGGCGGCGGCCTCCCCGGTCTTCCTGCGAAACTCTTCAGAACTCATTGGCGTGCGGCCGATACCGAGAACTTCGAACTCAGGGTTCATGCAGCCTTCACACGCCAGGTTGTAGAGGCCCGGGATGAGCTTTCGCTTGGTCAGATCGCCCGAAGCTCCAAAGATGATCAGGACGCACGAACCTCCGGTTGCCAACGGTTGTCGCGACAGTTTCTCGAGGGGACTGGCTTGGATATTCGCAGACATAATCTTCTCCCTATAGATGCTCTCGATATCGATTTCGAATCGTAACCGGAAACTGACCTACTCCAGCGAGTTTTTCTGTGCATCTTTGGTTGCAGCTGGGCCGGCGCTCTTTCGCATACGAACGACAATTCCACCTTCCTCGAAGCGCACTTCATTCATCAGCGCTTTCATCAGGTAGATGCCCCGTCCAGGAACGGATCCGATGTTTTCGGGGGCGGTAGGATCCGCGATCATATTAGTGTCAAATCCTCGTCCCTCGTCCTTTACCGCGATCGAGACTTCATCGGCTTTACAGCGGCAACGAACATAGACGTGTTTTGCAGGATTCTCATGATTTCCGTGAATGATCGCGTTCGCGAGTGCCAATGTTTCGTATAACCAAAATCGACATCAAGGGTCTAGAGCCTACACATGAGCAAGGATGAGGCCATGCCCGGAGCTGCCTTTGAAGTTCAAGGAATACCGGAATACCTAACGTTGGCCTGTGGTTATGTTGATCAAAGGTGGCTGGTTAACAGTTTTGGAATGGCTTAGGGATTCTGCCTTGTGCGGCAACGCACAAATTGTCTGAATCCTTAAGGCCGGTTGATAAATCTGAAGGATAAATCTGAAGCAGTACGGACAGAGATCGTTCCCGTTTTCTGTTTTTGGGGCAACCGCTATGGGGCAACCGCTGGATGTGGGGATAGCGTTTTCGACGCGTAACTGGAATCTCTGTAAAGCGCGACTTTGTTGCCTTTTCGAGTTCCTTCCCCGTCTGTTGGTGGGTTGCACTAAAACCGACCAAAGTCGGTCCATTAGTTAGGTGGGTGGTTCGCGCCTTCGAGTGAAACACTCAAAGACGTTGTTCGCGACCTGAGAGGATTTATGGCGAAACGAATGCTCCTAATGTTGGCTCTGACGGTGATCGTCGTCGCGGGCCTTGGCTTCACGAAGTATCACCAAATAGAGGCGGCGACTCACATGATCATGCAGCCTCCTCCGGAGGCCGTTACGACAATCGTAACGAAGCAGGAAAAGTGGCCCGCAACCCTGAATGTGATCGGAACGGTGGCCGCTGTTCAGGGCGTGACCGTGAGCGCGGACCTTCCGGGCACCGTCGATAGGATTGCTTTCGAGTCCGGCAAATTTGTCAATGCAGGAGACGTTCTCGTCGAGCTCGATACTCGTCAGGAACGCGCTCAGTTGGCCGCGGCCGAGGCGCAGCGCGATCTTGCTCGGATCAATTTCGGCCGAACTCAGGAACTCGTAAAGGCGGGCGTCATCGCACAGATGGAGTATGACAATATGACGGCCCAGAAGAATGCGACGGAAGCCCAGGTGGGAGAGATCCGTGCCACGATTGCGCGAAAGACGATTCGGGCGCCGTTCTCGGGCGTCCTGGGTATCCGCCAGATCAACCTTGGACAATACCTGTCGGCTGGTGAGGCAATCGTACCTCTTCAGTCGATAACACCGATCTATGTGAACTTCGGGGTCCCGCAGCAAGACGCGCCTCAAGTGCGCGTGGGCCGGATTCTTCGTGTGGCGACTAACGATGCAACTCACGCTGAATTCATGAGTCGCGTAACCGCAATTGACTCGATTGTGAACGAAGCAACCCGCAACGTTCAGGTCCAGGCGACGCTGGCTAATCCTGCAGGAAAACTGCATCCAGGCATGTTCGTGCAGGTGGAACTGGTCACCGGCGCCGACCACTCAGTCATCACCCTACCCGCGTCTGCAATTAATTACGCGCCCTATGGCGACTCGGTCTACGTGGTCACTGATCTAAAAGATCCGAGTGGCAAGACATACCGCGGCGTGCGTCAACAGTTCGTAAAGATTGAGGGCTCACGCGGGGATCAGGTCGCGGTGGTCTCGGGTGTCAATCCCGGGGACGAGGTGGTAAGTTCCGGCGTCTTCAAGCTGCGCAATGGCGCTGCCGTTCAGATCAATAACAAGGTTCAGCCCGAGAACAATTCGGCTCCCAAACCGCAGGATAGCTAAATGAGATTTACTGACCTTTTTATCAAGCGGCCCGTCCTCGCAATTGTCGTCAGTCTGGTAATCCTGATTGCGGGATTGCAGTCCATTCGTTCGTTGAGCGTGCGTCAGTACCCGCGCAGTGATATCGCGGTGGTGCAAGTCACGACGGTGTATGTCGGCGCTAACGCGGATCTGGTTCGTGGTTTCATCACCACGCCGCTGGAGCGCGTGATCGCCAGCGCGGATGGAATCGACTACATGGAATCGTCGAGCGCTCAGGGTCTCAGCACGATTACTGTGCACCTGAAGCTTAACTTTGACACGAACGCCGCGCTAACGCAGATCCAGGCAAAGCTGGCACAGGTTCGCAACGATCTGCCTCCGGAATCGCAGGCGCCGGTCATCGATCTGCAAACGGCTGACAACCAGTTTGCAGCTATGTACTTGGGCTTTTCGTCGGCGAGTCTCGACCAGAATCAGATAACCGACTATCTGACCCGCGTTGTACAGCCGAAGTTGAGCGCCATCAGCGGCGTGCAGCGTGCCGATATCCTCGGCGATCGTACCTTCGCCATGCGCGTCTGGCTCAAGCCCGAGAAGATGGCGGCGCTTGGCATTTCTGCTTCGGCCGTGCGCGACGCCTTATCCAAGAATAATCACCTTTCTGCGCTAGGACAGACGAAGGGTTCCATGGTGTCGGTGAATCTAATCGCCAACACTGACTTGCGCACGCCCGAAGAATTTCGCCAGCTCGTGGTAAAGCAAGATAAAGGAGTCGTCGTGCGACTCGGTGAGATCGCCGACGTCGTGCTGGGCGCACAGAACTACGATCAAGACGTTCGCTTCAATGGAGAGACGGCGACCTTCATGGGCATCTGGGTGCTCCCTACCGCCAACTCCCTGGAAGTGATTAAGAATGTCCGCGCAGCGCTCCCCGAAATCCAAGCACAGTTGCCGCCAGGCATGAAGGCCGGAGTTCCTTATGATTCGACGGCTTACATCCAGGACGCGATCAACGAAGTGCTTCACACGCTGACTGAGACGCTTCTCATCGTCGTCGTTGTCATCTTCTTGTTTCTCGGGTCGATGCGCTCGGTCCTCATCCCGGTGGTCGCGATCCCGATTTCGCTCATTGGCGC
>CAZILJ010000673.1:0-1872 GCA_964539915.1 uncultured Acidobacteriaceae bacterium
CGAACTGCTCCACCCTCACGCCCAGCCACTTGGCCACGGCATAGTGGCCGAACTCGTGGATCAGGATCATGAAACCCAGTACGGCAACCACCGCTACCAGAGAGGTCAAGAAATCAGACATAATCGAGATGCGCGCTCCCCAAATCGTTTAGATTCCAAAACTACACGAAAGATGTTGCCCGAGGCTGTTTCTTTTTGGACACCCTGTTTTCTGCCAATCGACGGGCCTCGGCATCCGCCTCCAACACTTTCGCAATCGACTCCAACTTCCCTGAGCTGGTTTCCGCCAGAACGTCTTCGATAATCCTGGGAATCTCGTCGAAGCGGATACTGCCCTCTAAGAAGGCGGCGACGGCCACTTCGTCCGCAGCGTTCAGCGCCACCGTTTTTGCGCCGCCGGCTTCGGCTGCCTCGTAGGCGAGACGCAGACAAGGGAATTTTTTCAGGTCTGGAGGGGCGAAGTCCAGATGACGCAAGTCACTCACCGCAAAGCGCATATCCGACTGAATCCGCTCGGGATATGTTAGGGCGTAAAGGATCGGCAAGCGCATGTCGGTCACGGAGAATTGAGCAAGTATGCTGCCATCCACAAACTCCACCATGGAATGGATTGTGGACTGGGGATGGACAATTACTTCCACTTTTTCCGGCGGCATGTGAAATAGTCTGCAGGCTTCTATCACCTCAAACCCTTTGTTCATGAGGGTGGCAGAGTCGATCGTTATCCTTCGGCCCATTTTCCAGGTGGGATGATTGAGCGCCTGCTCGACCGTGATGGAGGCGAACTCCGAGTGTGGCAGGTTGAGAAACGGACCACCGGAAGCGGTCAGCCAGATGCGTTCGACTTCGTCCATGCGCCCGCCACGCAGGCATTGATGCACGGCGTTGTGCTCGCTGTCGATGGGGAGCAGAGGCTTGCCCTGCCTGCGAGCCTCAGCGGTGATCAACTCCCCGGCGGCAACGAGACATTCTTTGTTGGCAAGTCCGAGGATCTTGCCGGCGCGCACGGCCTCGTAGGTCGCCTCGAGGCCAGCGACGCCCACGATGGCGCTGACGACGAAGTCTACTTCGGAGTGTGTCGCCACTCGAACCGTCCCAGCCGCCCCATGCACGACTTCGATTTCGCTGAGGCCTTCCTTCTTGAGGCGGGATCGTAGAGTGTCTGCATCGGACTCCGATGCCATCGAGATCACCCGCGGATGCCAGCGCTGGGCTTGCTCCAACGCCGATTCGATATTGCCGCCGGCGGCTAGTGCCACAATCTGAAAACGGTCCGGGTAGGATTCGGCCACACTGAGTGTGCTGCGCCCGATCGAGCCCGTCGAACCGAGGATGGCAATGCGTTTCATGATTGATACGAAGCGGTCAAAAACGGGAACTGGGATAGACATCTTATTTTACGCGTTTCGACCGCGCTTAGTTGGGAAGGGTGTGGCGATTAGTGCATCACTCGCCAGGCCGTGTAGAACCACAGGACCGGAGCGGCGAATAGCAGGGCATCGATGCGATCGAGCATGCCGCCGTGACCAGGAAGAATGGTTCCGGAGTCTTTCACGTCCGCGCCGCGTTTGATGAGCGACTCCACCAGATCGCCAAGTTGGGCGGCCACATTGAGCGCGACGGTGAGGAGAATGATCGGGCCCATCGCGGGCTGCTCCAAGCCGAACAGACCGTCGCGCTGCTGGATCAGGCCGATTCTTAATAACGCTGAACTCAAGGGCAGAGCGTAATGAAACAGCGACCATCCTACGCCGACGCTGGCCACGAGCGAAGCGGCTGCTCCTTCCCAGGTCTTCTTCGGACTGATGCGCGGCGACATCAAATGACGGCCCAGGGAACGCCCCACAAAATATGCGAAGATGTCTCCCGCCC